>NZ_JBEYSL010000045.1:0-22905 GCF_040642735.1 Micromonospora sp. NPDC047753
CACACCCCCCCCCCCCCCTCCACCCCCCTCGACCGCTCTCCTCGTGTCGGGCCGCCTCGTGTCGGGCCGCCTCGTGTCGGGCCGCCTCGTGTCGGGCCGCCTCGTGTCGGGCCGCCTCGTGTCGGGCCGCCTCGTGTCGGGGCGCCCGGGAGCGGCCGGGGCAGGGGTCAGTTCGGGGCGACCCGGGTCAGGTAGGTGTGGTGGGTGACGAAGCCGAGCCGCTGGTAGAGCGCGACCGCCGCCGCGTTGCGCTGCTCGACCTGGAGGAACGCGTGCGTCGCGCCACCCGACACGCCCCAGCTGGCCAGTTCGTGGATCACGCGGCGGGCCAACCCCTGGCGGCGTGCCGCCGGTAGGACCTCGATCAGGCTGAGGCCCAGCCAGCGGCCCTCGCCGGTCACCGTGCCGCGGCCGACGGCCACCAGGGTGCCGTCGTCGTACACGTGGGCGAAGCGGACCTGTTCCACGGCGGTGAGCACGTGCCGGGCGGCGTCCGGCAGGCCGCCCTTGCGGCCGGCGGCGATGGCCAGCCACTCCTCGCTGGGCGCGGTGGCGAGTTCGACGACCGCACCGCCCCACTCGCCGGCCGGACCGGTGGTGGCCGGCTCCGTCACCGGCGCCCCGGAACTCGCTGGCGACGCCAGCACGGGTAGCGGCGCGGTCCGCACCAGCGTCGGCGGGCGGGTGCCCCAGCCGCGGTCGTCCAGTTCGGCGCCGACCGGAGCGGAGAGGGGCAGCGGCGTGTTGATCAAGGCGGGTTGCCGTCGCTCGGCGTACCAGCGTTCCACCGCGTCGACCGCGGCGGCCAGTGGTCGGTCCGGGTCGCCGATCGGCAGCGCCGAGTTGGCGCGCCCGGTCCAGCCCTCGGCCGACCGGAGCAGCCAGTCACCCAGTCGGCCCCGGATCGGTGCGGGCCAGGCCTCGTCGGCGGCCCGCTCCAGCGCCACGACCGCCGCGGCGGTCGGCCGACGGGTCGGCGGGACGCGCTTGGCGCGGTGGACCTGCGCCACCGGGACCCGAAGCGACCCCTGCGCGGTGGCCAGCGTGAGATGAGTCTCGCTCAGCTCTACCAGCTCGCCGAGGGCATCGGAAAATAGCGGGCGGCCCTCGCGAATCCCCACAATCCGGCGGACCACGATTCGGTGTCCCACATCCTGCTGTCGGAGCACGATCGACCCCCTCCCCGGCGAGATACTAGGCTCTTACCGTCGCGGGAGATCGCGGCGAGTCTTGCGGAGGAGAAGACCGGTGACCTACATCATCGCCGAGCCGTGCGTAGATGTGCTCGACAAGGCATGCATCGAGGAGTGCCCGGTCGACTGCATTTACGAGGGCAATCGGATGCTCTACATCCACCCCGACGAGTGCGTCGACTGTGGTGCCTGTGAGCCCGTCTGCCCCGTAGAGGCGATCTTCTACGAGGACGACGTCCCGGAGCAGTGGAAGGACTACACCGGCGCGAACTACGAGTTCTTCGAGGACCTGGGCTCGCCCGGTGGCGCCTCGAAGGTCGGCAAGGTGGAGAAGGACGCCACCTTCGTCGCCGCGCAGCCGCCGCGCGGCGAGGGCCACTGAACCGGCCCGCGCCGGTCTCGTCGCGGCTGCCCGAGTTCACCTGGGACACCCTGGACGCCGCGGCCACGTTGGCCGCGGCGCATCCGGAGGGCCTGATCAACCTCTCCATGGGTACGCCGGTCGACCCGGTGCCCGAGGTGATCCGGCGGGCGTTGGCTGACGCGTCCGACGCTCCCGGTTACCCGCTGACCGCCGGCACCCCGGCGTTGCGGGCCGCCATCGCGGCGTGGGTGTCCCGGGCCTGTGGCGCCGGCGTCGACGGTCTCGGTGTGCTGCCGACCATCGGCTCGAAGGAGCTGGTGGCCTGGCTGCCCACGCTGCTCGGCATCGGCCCGGGTGACGTGGTGGTGGTGCCGTCGGTCGCGTACCCCACCTACGAGGATGGCGCCCGGCTTGCCGGTGCCACAGTCGTTCGTGCCGACTCGCTCACGGCGGTCGGGCCGACCTCGCGGGTTCGCCTGGTCTGGGTCAACTCGCCCGGCAACCCAACCGGCCGGGTGCTGCCCGCGGCGCACCTGCGCAAGGTGGTCGACTGGGCCCGCGAACGTGGCGCGGTGGTCGCGAGCGACGAGTGCTACCTGCCCCTGGGCTGGTCGGCCGACCCGGTCTCGGTGTTGTCTCCGCAGGTCAGCGGGGGCAGCTACGCCGGGGTGCTGGCCGTGCACTCGCTCTCCAAGCGGTCCAATCTTGCCGGCTACCGGGCCGGGTTCGTGGCCGGCGACCCGACGCTCGTCGCCGAGCTGCTCAAGGTCCGCAAGCATGCTGGCATGATCGTGCCCGCGCCGGTTCAGGCGGCCATGGTCGCCGCGCTGGAGGACGAGCGACACGCCGAGGAGCAGCGGGAGCGTTACCGGGCCCGGCGGGAGGTGCTCGCCGCGGCGTTCACCGGTGCCGGGTTCACCGTCGAGCACTCCGAGGCGGGCCTCTACCTCTGGCTGACCAGGGGTGAGGATTGCTGGCAGACGGTCGACTGGCTGGCCCGACGCGGCATTCTGGTCGCCGCCGGCGTCTTCTACGGCCCGACGGCCGGGCAGCATGTCCGGGTCGCGCTGACCGAGTCCGACGAGCACATCGCCGGCGTCGCGGCGCGCCTCGCCTGATCGCGGCGCCGGGCGGTCGAGCATGGTGGACAGGCCGGGTGCGCGGGTACGGGCGGCGGTCGTCGGCACCGGCCTGATCGGTGGCTCGGTGCTGCTCCGGATGGTCGCCGCCGGCATCGACGTGGTCGGGTGGGACCCGGACGAGGCCACCCGGCGGGAGACCCGTCGGGTGGGCGTACCCGCGCCCGACCGTCTGGTCGAGGCGGTGACCGACCGGGACGTGGTCTTCCTGTGCGGGCCGTTGCCCACCCTGCCGGCGGCGCTGGTCGAGGTGGCGGCGATGACCGGCGAGCGTTGTGTGCTCACCGACGTCGGTAGCACCAAGGAGCAGGTGGCGGTGTTCGCCGCCGCGCACGGGCTGACGCACCGGTTCGTGCCCGGCCACCCGATGGCGGGCACCGACCGGGCGGGCTTGACGGCCGCGCGCCCGGACCTGCTCACCGGCGCGGCCTGGGTGCTCTGTCCGGCGCCCGGCCCGGCCACCACCGCGTTCCGTTGGCTGGCCGAGCTGCTGGTGGAGGTCTTCGAGGCCCGGGTGGTGCCGATGTCCGCCACGGCGCACGACTCGGCCGCCGCGCTCGCGTCCCACGTGCCGCACCTGCTCGCCGGCGCGCTGGCCGGCGCCGTGCAGCGCGCACCGCTGCGCGACGCGATCCTCGCGCTCGCCGCCGGCAGCTTCTCCGACGGCACCCGGGTCGCCGGAACCCCGGCCGATCGGACCGCCAACATGCTGCTCGGCAACCGGGACCGGGTGCTGCGTGAGCTGGCCGAGGTCACCGCGTTCCTGGACGACCTGACCACCGCGCTGCGCGCCGATGACGCCCCGGCGCTGACCGCCCGCTACGACGAGGCGCGGGCCTCCCGAGTGGCGTTGCGCGACCGGCGGTTCGACGTGGACGACAGACAGTTCCCGGCCGGTGGTGACCACGCCGCAGAGGTGTCCTGGTTGCGCGAGCTGGGGGTGGCCGGCGGCTACCTGGCCGGCCTGCACGTCGACGCGGACAGCGTCTCCTACGCGGCGCGGCGTCCCGTCGCTGACTAGGCTGAGGGGCATGACGGTGGACGGTCCGGTGGTGCAGGTGCGCGGCGAGGCGTACCGGGAGGTGCCTCCCGAGCTGGCCCGGTTCGCGGTCACCGCGACAGCCCGCGACCGTGACCGGGAGGCGACGCTGACCCGGTTGGCCGAGCGGGCCGCGGCGGTCCGGGTGCTGCTGGACGGCTCCGGGCCGGCGGTGGCGCGGCGGGAGACCGGCGACCTGCGGGTGCGGCCGGAGACCCGGCGCTCGGGTGAGCGGGTGGTCGCCTGGCACGGCAGAGTCACCACCACCGTCACCGTCACCGACTTCACAGCGCTGGGTGAGCTGATGCTCCGGCTCGCCGACCAGGACCAGGTCGAGGTGGCCGGCCCCTGGTGGGAGCTTCGTCCGGACAGCCCCGCCCACCGTGCGGTCCGGCACGCCGCGATCAGCGACGCGCTGCTGCGGGCCCGAGAGTACGCGGAGGCGCTGGGCGCCCGGGTCACCTCGTTGATCGAGCTGGCCGACACGGGTCCCGGCGACCGACCGATGTTCGCCAGTGCGGCCTTCGCCCGAGGCGGTGGCGCGGGCGGTGGTCCGCCGGAGCTTGAGCTGGACCCGCAGCCGCAGACCGTGCAGGCGGCGGTGCAGGCGCGGTTCACCATCAGCGACCCGGTTCTGGGCTGATGCCGCCGGCCCGGGTGCTGTCCGCCGACGAGTTGGTGGCGCGGGCGTTGACGCTCGCCGAGGCCGGCCCGCGACAGCTGCTCGGCATCGCCGGCGCACCGGGCGCCGGGAAGTCCACCCTGGCGGAACGGATCGTCGCCGAGATCGGGCCGGCCGCCTGCCTGGTGCCGATGGACGGCTTCCACCTGGCGCAGACGCAACTGGTTCGCCTGGGCCGCGCCGACCGCAAGGGCGCTGTGGACACCTTCGACGCCAACGGGTACGTCTCGTTGCTGCGCCGGCTGCGCCGGTTGGAGCCGACGTCGGTCTACGCGCCGGAGTTCCGCCGGGAGCTGGAGGAGCCGGTGGCCGGCGCGATCGAGGTGCTGCCGTCGGTCCGGCTGGTGGTGACCGAGGGCAACTATCTGCTGTTGCCGGATTTTCCCTGGCAGGAGATCCGACCACTGCTGCACGAGGCATGGTTTCTCGACCTCGATGCCGAGGTGCGGCACCGCCGGCTGACCGCCCGGCACGAGGCGTTCGGTCGGTCGCCGGAGCAGGCGCGGGCGTGGGCACTTGGCAGCGACGAGTCGAACGCCGCCTTGATCACCCCCACCGCCGACCGGGCTGACCTGGTCGTCCGCCTGTCAGATCCACCGACCGTCTAGCCGAGTTCGCGGACCGGCCGGGCCGGGTTTCCGACGGCCACCACGTTGGCGGGCAGGTCCCGGGTGACCACCGCGCCCGCGCCGACGACGGTGTCCGCGCCGATCGTCACACCGGCCAGGACTATCGCGCCACCGCCGAGCCACACGTTGTCGCCGATGGTGATCGGCTTGGCCGCCTCCCATTTGTCCCGTCGCGGGCCGGGCTCGACCGGATGCGTCGGTGTGAGCAGCTGCACGTTGGGGCCGACCTGGACGTCCGCGCCGAGGGTGATCGGAGCGACGTCGAGAAAGACCGCGTTGTAGTTGACGAAGCTGCGGGGGCCGATCCGGATCTGCCAGCCGTAGTCGCAGTAGAACGGTGGGCGGATCCAGGTGTCCTCGCCGAGTTCGCCGAGGAGTTCACGCAGTGCCGCGATCCGGGCCTGCGGATCGGCCGCGGGAGTGGTGTTGAAGCGCTCCATCAGCCGGGCGGCCCGGTCCAGATCGGCGATGATCTCGGGATCGTCGGCGATGTATGGCTCGCCGGCGAGCATCCTGTCCTTCATGGAGGTCACCGCCCGATCATGCCGGCCGGTTCGTCGGTCCGTGGCGGGTCCGTCACTTTCTGGCCTTCTTTTTGCATACTCGGTATGCAATTCTGGGTTGTCAATGTGACTCCATCCATCAAGACGCTTGACCAGGAGGATCCGTTGCACCAGGGAAGAAGATTGGCCGCTCTCGGCCTCGTGTTCGCGCTGGCGCTCTCCGCGCCGGCTCCCGCCTCAGCCACGGCCGCCGCGCCCGCCCCACCGGGCGGCACCGACAAACAGTCCACTCCGGGTGGACCCATCGCCAACCGCTCGACCACCGTCACGCTGATCACCGGTGACCGGGTCACAGTCACCGCGTCCGGTGCCTCGGTCCGGCGCGGCGCCGGCCGCGAGGACGTGCAGTTCCTGGTCCAGCGCGAGCGTGGACGCCTCACCGTGACGCCGACGGACGCGCTGCCGTTGCTGCGCTCCGGCCGGGTGGACCGGCGACTCTTCGACATCACCGGCCTGGTCGAGGCGGGTTACGACGACACCAGGCGCAGCACCCTGCCGCTGCTGGTGTCGTACGGCTCGACGGGGACCGCCCGGCGTGCCCCGGCCGCCCTGCCCGGCACGCGGCTGACCCGCGACCTGCCGGTGATCCGCGGTGCCGCCCTGAACAGCGACAAGTCCTCCCTCGGCGCGGTGTGGGCGACTCTCGCCACCGGTCCCGCCGGGGCCCGTCTCGACGCGGCGGGGGGCGTCGAGCGGATCTGGCTGGACGGGCGTCGACAGGTGAGCCTCGACCACAGCGTGCCGCAGATCGGCGCGCCCGCCGCCTGGGCGGCTGGGTTCACCGGTGCCGGAGTGTCAGTCGCGGTGCTGGACACCGGCGTCGACGCGACCCACCCGGACCTGGCCGGCAAGGTGGCCGAGGCGCGCAACTTCACGGAGGCCACCGACGCTCGCGACACTGTCGGCCACGGCACCCACGTGGCCTCGACGATCGCGGGCTCCGGCGCGGCCTCCGACGGCAAGTACCGGGGCGTGGCACCGGACGCGACGCTGCTGGACGGCAAGGTCTGCGAGGACAACGGCTGCCCCGACTCGGCGATCCTCGCCGGCATGCAGTGGGCCGCGGTCGAGAAGAAGGCCGCAGTGATCAACATGAGCCTCGGCGGCTGGGACACCCCGGAGGTCGACCCGCTGGAGGAGGCGGTGCAGACCCTGACCGCGCAGACCGGCACGCTGTTCGTCCTCGCCGCCGGCAACGACGGCTCGGACGGCTCGGTAGGCTCCCCGGCCAGCGCCGACGCCGGGCTCGCAGTGGGCGCGGTGGACCGCGACGACGAACTGGCCGACTTTTCCAGCCGGGGCCCGCGAGTCGGCGACGACGCGCTGAAGCCGGACATCACCGCGCCCGGCGTCGACATCGTCGCCGCCCGGTCCGCCAACGGCGTCATCGGTGATCCGGTGGGGGACCGCTACGTCACGCTCTCCGGCACCTCAATGGCCACCCCGCACGTGGCCGGGTCGGCCGCGCTGCTGGCCCAGCAGCACCCCGGATGGCGCGCTGACCAGCTCAAGGCCACCCTGATGGCAGCCGCCAAGCCGCACCCGGACCAGACCGCCTACCAGCAGGGTGCCGGGCGGGTCGACGTCGCACACGCCATCACCCAGCAGCTCACCACCGACCCGGTGAGCGTCTCGTTCGGGCGCACGCTCTGGCCGCACACTGACGACGTTCCGATCACCCGCACGGTGACCTGGCGCAACGACGGCCCGGCCCCGGTCACAGTGGACCTGAGCATCGAGGGCGCCGGCCCCGGCGGTCGGGCGCTGCCGGTCGGCCTCTTCCAGTTGGGCGCCGACCAACTCACAGTGCCGGCAGGTGGCACCGCGGCCACGACCGTCACCACTGACACCCGGGTCGGCGACGCCGACGGTTACTGGACCGGGCGGATCGTGGCCCGGTCCGGTGCTGCGGTAGCTGTCACCCCGCTGGCCGTGAACCGGGAGGTGGAGAGCTACACGCTCACCGTGGAGCACCTGAACCGCGCCGGCGCGCGCACCGCGGACCACTGGACGTCACTGGTCGGATTGGACACCTTCGGCTTCTGGGACGTCGTCAGTTCCGACGGGGTGGCCACCGTGCGGGTGCCCAAGGGGCACTACGGCCTGAGTGGCCTCGTCTTCGAGCCCGGTCCGGAGGACGAGCAGCGCGGGATGTCCCTGTTGATGCAGCCCGAGGTGACCGTCGAGCGGGACACCCGGATCGTCGTGGACGCCCGTCGGGCCAGGCCGGTGCGGACGACCGTTCCGGACCGGACCGCCGTCCCGCAACTGATCGACCTCAGCGGCAACTTCACCGCCGACGACGGCAGTGGGTACGGGGTCGGGCTCTGGGCGGAGACGTTCACCGGCCTGACCAGCGGGCAGATCGGCAAGCCGGTCTCCGCCGACACGTTCGTCGCCACAGTCAGCAGCAACTGGACCACGCCGGAAGTGGCCAACAGCCCGTACCTGTACGCGTTGGCCGAGGCGATCCCCGGCCGGATGCCCACCGGGTTCGTCCGCGACTACACCCGGCGGGACCTGGCCACGGTCGTGCACCAGTTCCGCGGTGGCCACCCGGGCACGGTGGCCGAGCGGCTCGTGTTCCCCGAGCTGGAGTACAACGTCGGCTATTCCGCTGTGGTCCTGCCCACCGTCGTGCCCGGCCAGCGGGTCGAGTACTACAACACCAGGAACGTGAAGTGGGAATCCGAAATCTACTTCGGAACGGTGGACGAGGAAGGCTGGTTGAACCCGAACGCGGCGCTCTTCTCCGTCGCCACCGCCTACCGGGCCGGCCGGACGGTCCAGGAGATCTGGAACCAGGCGCCGTACTCACCGTCCTTCCCGAAACCACGCTGGCCGCACCAGAGCGTCTCCCGGGTCGGCGACACCATCCTGGCCGACGTGCCGATGTACAGCGACGCGGCCGGGCACCCCGGCGCCTCGCTGACCGACAGTGAGCACACCAAGCTCTGGCGCAACGGCAAGCTGGTCGGGGAGAGCGAGTACGCCGGCTACGGGGAGTTCACAGTGCCACCGGGTGCTGCGGACTACCGGCTCGTCACGTCGGCGAAGCGGAGCTTCACCGACCTGAGCACCGAGGTGGAATCCAGCTGGACCTTCCGGTCGAGGCACGTCGCCGGTGAGACGCCGGCCCGACTGCCCCTGTCGGCGGTGCGCTTCGCGCCGCCGCTGCGGGTCGACAACAGTGCTCCGGCCGGTCAGGGCTTCGTCGTACCGGTACGGGTGCAGCGGCAGCCCGGCGCAGCGGCCAACCGGGTGGAGAAGCTCACCGTCGACGTCTCCTACGACGGCGGGAAGACCTGGGGTCGGGCGAAGCTGGTCCGTACCTCGACCGGCGGCTGGTCGGCCCTGTTGCGGCATCCGGCCGGCGCCGGCCACGTGTCGCTGCGGGCCACCGCCCGGGACACCGCCGGCAACACGGTGACCCAACGGATCATCCAGGCGTACCGGTTGCGCTGAGGCGTACCCCGTCCGGGTCCGCGGCCGAGCGCCGCGGACCCGGCGGGGCCGTCAGTCGTTGGCGTGCAGAGCGGCGTTCAGCTCGATGCCCCGCCCGGTGCGCGGCCGGGCCTCCAACCCACCGGTGACCGAGTTGCGCCAGAACAGCAGGCCGTCGACGCCGGACAGCTCCCGGGCCTTGACCACCCGGCCGTCAGGGAGCGTGATCTTCGACGCGGCGGTGATGTAGCAGCCGGCCTCGACCACGCAGTCGTCGCCGAGTGAGATCCCGACGCCGGCGTTCGCGCCGACCAGGCTGCGCTCACCGATGCTGATCTTGTCGGTGCCGCCGCCGGAGAGGGTGCCCATGATGGAGGCCCCGCCACCGATGTCGGAGCCGTCGCCGACCAGCACGCCCTGCACGATCCGCCCCTCGACCATCGAGGTGCCGACGGTGCCGGCGTTGAAGTTAACGAAGCCCTCGTGCATCACCGTGGTGCCGGCGGCCAGGTGCGCGCCGAGACGGACCCGGTCGGCGTCGGCGATCCGCACACCGGAGGGCACCACGTAGTCGGTCATCCGCGGGAACTTGTCCACCCCGTACACCGACAGGTGCCGGCCGGCAGCCCGCTCGATCACCCGCAGCTCGTCCACCCGCTCCGGGGGGCACGGCCCGGCGGACGTCCAGGCCACGTTGGCCAGCTTGCCGAAGATGCCGTCCAGGTTGAGCTGGTTGGGTCGCACCAGGCGGTGCGAGAGCAGGTGCAACCGGAGGTACGCGTCGGAGGCGTCCTTGATCGGGTCGTCCAACGAGCCGATCACGGTCACGACCTGCACGGTACGCAGGCCAGGCAGGGACCGGTCACCGAGCGCGGCCGGTGGCAGGTCGAGCACGTCCGCCTTGTCCTCGCCGGCGACCAGCGGCAGCTCGCCCAGGCCCAGCTTGCCGGTCGGGTACCAGGTGTCGAGCACCTGCTCGTCTGCGGTGACCGTAGCCAGGCCGATGCCCCAGGCGGAATCTGCGGACGTCACTGTTACACCTCTCGGTCACGGCCGGGCTGACCTCGGCTCGCTCCTCGCGCTGACAGACCTGAAGGTACCGTGCGAACCATGGAGAACCCGCTGACCCCCGAGGTCCTCGCCGATCCGGTGCAGCTGACCCGCGCTCTGGTCGACATAGAGTCCGTGTCCCTCAACGAGAAGGCGATCGCCGACTGTGTCGAAGAGGTGCTGCGGGCCGTACCGCACCTGACCACCCACCGGCACGGCAACACGGTGATGGCCCGTACCGACCTCGGTCGGTCGCAGCGTGTCGTGCTGGCCGGGCACCTCGACACGGTGCCGTTGAACAACAACTTTCCGTCGACGATGCGCGGCGACCTGATGTACGGCTGCGGCACCTCCGACATGAAGTCCGGCACCGCGTACGCGCTGCACCTGGCGGTGACGCTGCCCGAGCCGCGCTACGACGTGACGTACTTCTTCTACGAGGCCGAGGAGATCGAGTCCAAGTACAACGGGCTCAACCTCGTCGCCCAGGCGTTCCCGGAGTGGTTGCAGGCGGACTTCGCCGTGCTGCTGGAGCCGACGTACGGCATCGTCGAGGCGGGCTGCCAGGGCACCATGCGCTCGGTGGTCACCACGACCGGCGTACGCGCCCACTCGGCGCGCTCCTGGCACGGGGTCAACGCCATCCACGCCGCTGGCGAGGTGCTGCGACGCCTCCAGACGTACCAGGCGCGTCGGGTCACCATCGACGGCTGCGACTACCGCGAGGGCATGAACGCGGTGCGGATCAACGGTGGGGTGGCCGGCAACGTGGTCCCCGACCTGTGTGAGGTCGAGGTCAACTACCGGTTCGCCCCGGACCGCACCCCGGCCGAGGCGGAGGCGCACCTGCGTGAGGTGTTCGCCGGCTTCGAGCTGACAGTCACCGACACTGCTGCCGGTGCCGCGCCCGGGCTCGACGCGGCCCCCGCGAAGGAGTTCCTGGCGGCGGTCGGCGCCGCGCCGATCGGCAAGCTGGGCTGGACCGACGTGGCCCGGTTCGCGGCGATGGGCATTCCCGCGCTGAACTTCGGCCCGGGCGACCCGAACCTCGCCCACCACCCCGACGAGCACGTCGAGATCAGCAAGATCCGCGACGGCGCGGCAACCCTGCACCGTTGGCTCGCCCCAGCCTGACCCTGGTCGCCCCATCGCGTCCGGTCGCCCCGGTGATCAAGAGGTTTGCGTCAGCCTGGCCCGTTGTCGGCGACGCAAACCTCTTGATCGGCTCCGGACGGGGTGGGGGAGGTGGGGATCGGGTTCTGCTGGCGGGTGCGGCGGCGTTCGGCCACCACGTCTCGGATCCGTCGCTGCATCTGGCGACGAATCCGGATCATCTCGCTGTTACTGATCACGCTGTCTCCTCCCCCGAAGGCGCGCGCCGGGGCATACCCGGTATGTGAATAGTAAGACGTACGGGAGCGCCGAATAGTTGCCATGATCCCGAACAATTTCTCGGCGTCCCCGCCCCGCGCACCCGGGCGGTGCTGCTCCACTACGGTTGCCCCATGAGCCAGAGCAACGGGCGGGAGGCCGGTCGCGGTCCCGGACAGGAGCGGCATCGTGGTGCGGTCACCCTGCGCAGAGGGGCGATCCCGAGCAGCACCGCCGACCAGCGACTGCTTGATTCACGGGGGCGCGGCGACTGGAAGACCAAGGACGCCTGGCGCGCGCTGCGCATCCTCGCCGAGTTCGTCGAGGGCTTCGACACCCTCGCCGACGTGCCGTCGGCGGTCAGCGTCTTCGGCTCGGCGCGCAGCGCGCCGGACAGCGCCGAGTGCCAGTTGGCCGAGCAGTTGGGCGGTGCGCTGGCCCGAGCCGGCTACGCGGTGATCACCGGAGGTGGGCCCGGCGTGATGGAGGCCGCCAACCGGGGCGCCAGCGAGGCCAACGGGCTCTCCGTGGGGCTCGGCATCGAGCTTCCGTTCGAGCAGGGCATCAACGAGTGGGTCGACCTGGCCATCGACTTCCGCTACTTCTTCGCCCGCAAGACGATGTTCGTCAAGTACGCCCAGGCGTTCGTCGTACTGCCCGGCGGGTTCGGCACCATGGACGAGTTGTTCGAGGCGCTCACCCTGGTGCAGACCGGCAAGGTCACCCGGTTCCCGGTGGTGCTCATGGGCGTCGCCTACTGGCAGGGCCTGTTGGACTGGCTGCGCGACACGATGGCCGCCACCGGCAAGATCGGGCCGGTCGACCTGGACCTGATCTGCCTCACCGACGACGTCAACGAGGCGGTCCGGTACATCGTCGCGTCGGAGGCCGCTCTCTCCGCCGAGCAGGAGGCGGTCCGCGAGGAGGCTGTCGCCCGCACCGGCGCAGACCAGCAGGCGGCAGCCGAACAGGCTCGGGACCACGACTGATGGCGGCGATCTGCGTCTTCTGCGCCTCCTCTCGTACCCTCGATCAGCGCTGGTTGGACCTGGCCGCCGAGACCGGCGCGGAGCTGGCCCGGCGCGGGCACACGTTGGTCAGCGGTGGTGGCTGTGTCGGCATGATGGGCGCGCTGGCGGACGGCGCCCGATCCGCCGGCGGGCGCACCCTCGGCGTGATCCCGCAGTCGCTGGTCGACCTGGAGGTCGCCGACCTGGCCTCGGACGAGCTGCTGGTGACCGACTCGATGGCCAGCCGCAAGACCCTGATGATCGACAAGTCGGACGCCTTCCTCACCCTGCCCGGCGGGCTGGGCACCCTGGACGAGTTGTTCGAGGTCTGGACCACCGCCACCCTCGCCCAGCACACCAAGCCGATGGTGCTGATCGACACCGACGGGTTCTACCGCCCCCTGCTGGACTGGCTCGACGCGCTGGCCGACCAGACCTTCCTCAAGCCCGCCGGCCGCGACCTCCTGACGGTCACCACCACCGTCACCGAGGCCCTCGACGTCCTGGAATCCCACCTGACCTGACCTGCCCCCACCCCCGCTCCGCCCGCCCTGCCCGGCCCGGCCCTCGGCCCGCCCCCGGTGATCATGAAGTTAGCGGTGTGTCCGTCGGCGTGTCGCGCCGCTAACCTCATGATCGACAGGGGTAGATGGGGTGGGGTGCGGGGGCGGGGCGGGGCGGGGCGGGGTTTGGGTGCTGGTTGGTTGTCGTATGGGTCTGATGGGATGAGCTGATGCAGGCGTACCGGTTGGTGCGGCGGCCCGGAGGGCCGGCGCGGGGGGACGGGGCGACGCCTGACAGCGCTTCCCTGCTCGCCAGCGACGGCACGTCCGCGGGCAGTGTCGGCACGCCGGGTGGGCCCGATCGCGTGGCCGGGGCCGAGCTGGCCGTCGGCAGCGGCTGGCGGGCCGATCCGGTGCAGGCCGAGGTGGTCGGGCACACCGACGGGCCGATGCTCGTGCTCGGCGGCCCGGGCACCGGCAAGACCAGCACGCTGGTCGAGGCGGTCGCCGCCCGGGTGGCCGAGGGGGCCGACCCCGAACGGATCCTGGTGCTGACCTTCGGCCGCCGAGGCGCCACCGCACTGCGACAACGCATCGAGGCCCGGATCGCCCAGGACGGCCACCGGGTGCTGCGCGAGCCGTTGGTGCGCACCTTCCCGGCGTACGCCTTCGGGCTGCTCCGCCGCGCCGCCGCCGAGCGGGGCGAACCGTCGCCCCGGCTGCTCACCGGCCCCGAACAGGATCTGATCATCCGTGAGCTGCTGGACGTGGTGGGCGAGGAGCCCGAGGACGACCCGGTCGGCTGGCCCACCGATCTGCGCCCCGCCCTGCGCACCCGGGCGTTCGCCGGCCAACTGCGCGACCTGCTCATGCGCGCCGCCGAACGCGGCGTGGGCCCGATCGACCTGGCCCGTCTGGGTGAGAAGCTCGGCCGCGCCGACTGGCCGGCCGCCGCCCGCTTCCTGCGGGAGTACGTCGCCGTGCTCGCGTTGCGCGACGTCAGCAACCGGGGATCCATCGCGTACGACCCGGCGGAGCTGGTCCGGGCGGCCACCGGGCTGCTGCGCGACGACGAGGAGTTGCTGGCCGCCGAGCGTCGTCGGCTCGCGTACGTCTACCTCGACGAGCTGGCCGACACCGACCCCGCCCAACTCGAGCTGCTCTCGGTCATCGCCGGCGGTGGCAAGTCGCTCGTCGCGTTCGCCGACCCGGATTCCTCCACGTACGCGTTCCGGGGCGCCGACCCGGCCGGGGTGGCGACGTTCCCGCACCGGTTCCGGACGGCATCCGGTGCGCCGGCCGCGCAGGTGCTGCTGACCACGTCGTACCGGGCCGGGCCGGGTCTGCTCACGGCGATCGCCCGACTCGGTCGCCGGCTGCGGGGCCCGGCCGCGCACCGCCGGCTGCACCCCCTGCCGGACGCGCCGCCCGGCGTGGTCGAGGTGCATACCTTCCGCTCGGCGACCAGCGAGGCCGCCTGGCTGGCCCACGCGCTGCGCTCGGCACACCTGCTCGACGGCGTGCCGTGGTCACGGATGGCGGTGCTGGTGCGGTCCACCGCGTTGCAGCTGCCCACCCTGCGACGGGCGCTGCACGCTGCCGGCGTACCCACGGTGGTGCACGGTGAGGATCTGCCCCTGCACCTGCAACCGGCGGTCGCACCGCTGCTGCTCCTGCTGCGCTGCGCGCTAGAGCCGGAACGACTCGACGAGGAGGCGGCGGTCGCGCTGCTGCACTCGTCGCTCGGCGGGGCCGACCCGCTGGCCGAACGGCGGCTGCGGCAGGGCCTTCGCGCGCTCGCGTTGGCCGGCGGTGACCGCCGTCCCTCCGGGGAGCTGATCGTCGAGGCACTGCAGGATCCGGAGGAGTTGGCCGGCATCGAGCGGCACTGGGCGGAGCCGGCGCAGGCGGTGGCCGGGCTGCTGGCCATCGCACGCGAGGCCGCTGCCCGGCCGGGCGCGACCGCCGAGGACGTGCTCTGGGCCGTCTGGCACGCCAGTGGCCTCGCCGAGCGGTGGGCCGGCGCGATCAACCAGGGGCGTCCGGAGGCCGGCGAGGGCGACCTGGCCCGGCGTCGGCGGGCCGAGGCTGCCGACCGCGACCTGGACGCCGTGCTGGTCCTCTTCGACGCGGCGGCCCGGTTCACCGACCGGCTGCCCGGTGCCCGCACCGAGGTCTTCCTCGACCACGTGCTCGCCCAGGACCTGCCGGCCGACACCATCGCCCCGACCGCCGACCGGGGAGCGGCGGTACGCCTGCTGACCGCGCACGCCGCGAAGGGCCTGGAATGGGACCTGGTCGCGGTGGCCGGTGTGCAGGAGGGCATCTGGCCGGACCTGCGGTTGCGCGGCAGCCTGCTCGGCTCCGAGCGACTGGTCGACGTGCTGGCCGGCCGGTCGGTCGACGGGGCGACCGCGGCGAACGTGGTGGGTCAGACCTCGGCGTTGCTGGACGAGGAGCGTCGGCTCTTCCACGTCGCCATCAGTCGGGCCCGCCACCGGCTGCTGGTCAGCGCCGTGGCATCGGCCGCCGTCGGCGGCGACGACCACGAGGAGCAACCCAGCCGGTTCCTGCACGAGCTGGGCCCGAGCATCCCGCCACCGACCCCACCGAGCACGCCACCGACCCCGCCGAGCACGCCACCGACCCCGCCGAGCGCGCCGCCGCCGGCCCCACCGACCCCGCCCGGTCCCCGCACCGAGCCGTCGTCCGGCGGCAACGGGGGCGCCGCGGCGGGCGACACCGGCGACGAGGCGCCGGACCGCCCCGGGGCGCTGCCGGTGACCCGTCCACCCCGGGCGCTCACGCTGCCGGCGTTGGTCGCGGAACTCCGTACCGCCATCACCGACCCGGCCGCCCCGGCGGCCCGGCGGCGCGCCGCGGCGGCCGAGCTGGCCCGGCTCGCCGCCGCCGGGGTGCCCGGCGCGCACCCCGACGACTGGTGGGGGTTGCGGGTTCTCTCCGACGACCGGCCGCTCGTCGACGACGGCGACCCGGTACGGGTCACCCCGTCGGCAATGGAGAGTGCGCTGCGGTGCAGCCTGCGCTGGCTGCTGGAACGGCACGGCGGTAGCGGCCCGACCAGCACCGCGCAGGGGGTGGGCAACCTGGTGCACGCCGCCGCGATGCTCGCCGAGGACGCCAGCGCCGACCGTGGCGCGCTGCTCGACTACGTGGCCGCCCGGTTCGACGCGATCGAGCTGGCGGCCCGGTGGATGGCCGGGCCGGAGCGGGAACGCGCCGAGGCGATGGTCGACAAGCTGCTGCGCTGGCTGGCCACCAATCCGCGCCGGTTGCTCGCCATCGAGCACGAGTTCGCCGTCCGCCTGGACGACCCGAACCGGCCCGTCGACCTGACCGGTCGGGTCGACCGGCTGGAGGTCGACGAGGCCGGGCGGCTCGTGGTGATCGACCTGAAGACCGGCAAGTCCACAGCTGTCACCGGCACCGACCTTGCCGAGCACCCGCAGCTCGGCGCCTACCAGGCGGCGGTGGAGGCAGGGGCGTTCGCCGAGTTCGGTGACGAGTCCGGGGGCGCCGCACTGGTGCAGCTCGGGACCTCCGCCAAGGACGCCAGGGAGCAGAATCAGCCGGCCGCCAGCGAGGGGCCGGCGGCCGGTTGGGCGACCGCGCTGGTCCGGCGGACCGCCGATACGATGGCAGCCGCCACGTTCGCCGCGGTGGCCAACTCGAAGTGCCGGGTCTGCCCGGTGCGCACCAGCTGCCCGGTCTCCGGGCAGGGTCGCCAGGTCGTCGAGCCGCCCACCGTCCGAAGCACAGGCGAGGGCGAGCAGTGAGCGTGCGAGCCCAGTCGCGACCTGGGACGGCACCCGTGAGGGCGAGGAGTGCGCCGGTGTTGGGAACTGAGACGGCACGGTGAGTCAGCCCACCCTGTTCGGCGCGGGTCCCGCGCCGACGCCCCGACTCGCGGACTCCGGCCCCCGGTACACACCGGTGGAGCTGGCCAAGCTGCTGCGATTGCCGGCGCCCACCCGGGAGCAGGCCGCGATCATCGCCGCCCCGGTCGAACCGCTGCTGGTGGTCGCGGGCGCCGGGTCGGGCAAGACCGAGACGATGGCCGCCCGGGTGGTCTGGCTGGTGGCCAACTCGTACGTGCGGCCGGAGCAGATCCTCGGGCTGACCTTCACCCGCAAGGCGGCCGGCGAGCTGGCCCATCGGGTACGAACCCGGCTCGACCAGCTGATCCGCCGACTCGGCCGGCAGGGGCGGGACCCGCTGGACGACCCGCTCGCGGGTGAACCCACCGTCTCCACCTACCACTCGTACGCGGGGCGGATCGTCACCGAGCACGGGCTGCGGGCCGGCTACGAGCCGTCCACCCGGCTGCTCACCGAGGCGTCCCGCTGGCAGTTGGTCGACCTGCTGGTGCGCAACTACGACGGCGACATGTCCGAGGTGGACCGGATGCCGAGCACCATCACCGACGCGGTGCTGGCGCTGGCCGGGGAGTTGGACGAGCATCTGGTCGCGCCGGACGACCTCGCAGCCTGGACCGGTCGGTTCTTCGCCGAGGTGCAGTCCCGACCGGGTCGGGTGTACGCCGACGTGCGTAAGGCGCTCACCCTCCAGCAGACCCGGTTGCGCCTGTTGCCGCTGGTGCGGGCGTACGCCCGGCGCAAGGAGGACTTCGAGGCGATGGACTTCGCCGACCAGCTCGCCCGGGCGGCCCGGGTGGCCCGGGACCACCCGGGGGTCGGCCTGATCGAGCGGGACCGCTTCCGGGTGGTGCTGCTCGACGAGTACCAGGACACCAGCCACGCACAGGTGGTGTTGCTCAACGCGCTGTTCGGTGGCGGGCACCCGGTGACCGCGGTGGGCGACCCGTGCCAGTCGATCTACGGCTGGCGGGGGGCCAGCGCGGGCACCCTGGACCGGTTCCCCACCGAGTTCGCCCGCGCCAACGGTGAGCCGGCACCGGCGCTGGGGCTCAGCACGAGTTGGCGCAACCGCCCGGAGATCCTCCGGGTGGCGAACGCGCTCTCCACCCCGCTGCGGGCGGCGGGCGCCCGGGTACCGGAACTGCGCTCCGCGCTGACCGTCCGGGAGCCGATCCCGCACCGCAGCCCGGGCGGCGCGGCCGGCGGCACCGTGCACTGCGCGATGCTGCCCACGTACGCCGACGAGGCCGCGTGGATCGCCGACAGCGTGCTCGCGGCCTGGCGTGGCGCGGCCGGGATGCCGGGCGCGGCACCGGAACACATCCCGGTGGAGCGCCGTCCGACGACGGCCGTGCTGGTCCGGGTGCGCAGCCAGATCCCGGCGATCGAGTCGGCGCTGCGTGAGCGGGGCCTACCCGTCGAGGTGGTCGGGCTGGGCGGCCTGCTGGACACCCCCGAGGTACGTGACGTGGTCTGCACGTTGCGGGTCCTGGCCGACCCGACCGATGGCGCCGCGCTGCTGCGGTTGCTCACCGGCGCCCGTTGGCGGATCGGGCCGCGTGACCTGGTGGCGTTGCACAGGCGAGCCCGGGCCATCGCGAACGCCCGGCGACAGGTGGCCGCCGACGAGGCCTCGGAGATCAGCCCCGACCTGTTGGACGAGGCGACCCTGGTGGAGGCGTTGGCCGACCTCGGGCCGGCGCAGGCGTACTCGGCCGAGGGTTTCGCGCGGCTGCGCGCGTACGGCCGGGAGTTGGCGCTGCTGCGCTACCGGCTGGACCAGGCACTGCCGGACCTCATCGCGGACATCGAGCGGACCATCGGCCTGGACGTGGAGGTCGCGGTGCGGGCCGGCCGGGACGGTGCCGGCGACGCGGGCCTGGCCCGGGGGCATCTGGACGCGCTCGGCGACGTGGCGGCCCGGTTCAGCGGGGAGACGCCCGGCGCGACCCTGTCCGGGTTCCTGTCCTACCTGGCCGCCGCCGAGGACGAGGAGCGCGGTCTGGCGCCGGGCGAGGTCGAGGTGGTGGAGGGCGCGGTGCAGGTGGTCACCGCGCACGCCGCCAAGGGCCTGGAGTGGGACGTGGTGGCGGTGGCTGGGCTCAGTCGTGGGCTGTGGCCGGGGCCGGTCCGCAACTCCGACCACTGGCTGGGTGGGCTGGGCGTGCTGCCGTTCCCGCTGCGCGGCGACGCCGACGGGCTGCCCGAGTTGGCGCTCGACGAGGCGGGGGACCAGCGGGCCGTGGCGCGGGCGGTGACCGACTTCACCGACGCGTGGCGGGCCCACGACGAGCGGGAGGAACGCCGGCTGACGTACGTGGCGGTCACCCGGCCGCGCCGGCTGCTGCTCTGCTCCGGTTACTGGTGGGGAGAGGGCACGAAGCGGCCGCGAGGTCCGTCGGTCTTCCTCCGTGAGGTGTACGACGCCTGCCTCGACGGCGGGCCGGGGCACCTGATCGACGCGTGGGCGCCCGAGCCGACCCCGGACGCGACGAACCCCACGGCCGAGGTGGTGCTCCGGGCGGAGTGGCCGGCCGACCCGCTGGGGGGTCGCCGGCCGGCGTTGGCCGAGGCGGCCGGGCTGGTGCGTCGCCTGATGGCCGACGGTCCGGCGGCGGCGCTCCCCGGGCCGGTCGGGCCGGTGCTCCCCGGGCCGGTCGGGCCGGTGCTCGCCGGGCCGGTCACGCCGATCGGCTCGACTGTCGAGTCAGGCGAGCCGGTCGAGCAGGTCGAGCCGGAGGTGGATCCGGAGGTGGCGCGCTGGCAGCGCGAGGCGGACCTGCTGTTGGCGGAGCGCGCCGAGCTGACCCGGCTTTCCGGTGCGGTCGAGGTGGCGCTGCCCGGGGCGCTGAGCGTCACCCAGCTGGTAGCGCTGCGGCGTGATCCGGCGGCGCTGGCGCGTACGCTGCGTCGCCCGGTGCCGTCCGAACCCAACCCGTACGCCCGTCGAGGCACCGCCTTCCACGCCTGGTTGGAGCAGCGCTTCGGCGCCGACCGCCTGTTGGACCTGGACGAGCTGCCCGGCGCTGCCGACGCCGACGCCGCACCCGACGAGGCGCTGGTCGAGCTTCAGGAGCGGTTCCTGGCCAGCGAGTGGGCCGACCGGTCACCGGTGGAGGTGGAGGTGCCCTTCGCCACGGTGATCGCTTCAGTGGTGGTGCGGGGCCGGATGGACGCGGTCTTCGCCCGGCCGGGTGGCCGGTTCGACGTGGTCGACTGGAAAACCGGCGCGCAGCCCACCGGGCCGGCAGCCGACGTGGCCGCCGTGCAGCTGGCGGTGTACCGGCTGGCCTGGGCGGAGTTGGCCGGCGTGCCGGTCGACCGGGTGGGCGCGGCGTTCCACTACGTCCGCCACGGGGTCACTGTCCGGCCCGCCGATCTGCTGGATGTGACCGGCCTCACGGCCATGATCGCCCAGTTGCCCGAGGATTCTGCCCAACATTGACCACTGCGGGGAAAACCGTGGTAGGTTGACCGGGTTGCAGTTTTGGTTACCAGAGACTCTGTGTGCGCCTGGCGGGATTGTGGCCCCAGGCGCTCTTTGTTGTGTCCGGAGTTCTCCGGGCGGGGCGACCAGAAGCGACAGGCGATTCGCGCATCCCCGCGCGGAGCGCTCCTCTTCGGGCACGCAACACGTGCGTGTCCGACGTTCCGTCAAGGAGACGAAACACATGGCTATTGGCACCGTGAAGTGGTTCAACGCTGACAAGGGCTTCGGCTTCATCACCCCCGACGGCGGCGGCGCCGACGTCTTCGCCCACTTCTCGGCGATCCAGTCCTCCGGCTACCGGAGCCTGGACGAGAACCAGCGGGTCGAGTTCGAGGTGACCCAGGGCCAGAAGGGCCCGCAGGCGGAGAACATCCGCCCGCTCTGATCTTCGGATCGGTCAGCATTACCTGTCGCGCCCTCCGGGTGTGACGGTGACGGGACCGGCCCGCCCCGCCGCCGCCTGCCTACGCAGGCGGCGGCCCGGCGGCGGGCCGGCCTGTACTCCCTTTCGGTTCGTGCTTGTGAGTCCTGGCGGCCTTGTTCCGCTGGTTGACAGCGCCGATTTCGGTGCCCTCCCTCGACACGTGCCGCGTCGAGGAAGGCTTCCGCATGACCACAGTTATTCCCTCTTTCGCTCATACCGGTCTGGCGCCGGCGCTGCTCACCGCGCTGACCGCGCAGGGCATCACCGAGCCGTTCCCGATCCAGACGGCGACGCTGCCCGACTCGCTCGCCGGCCGGGACGTGCTGGGCCGGGGTCGCACCGGCTCCGGCAAGACCCTCGCCTTCGGGCTTCCTCTGCTGTCCCGCACCGTCGGCCGTAAGGCGCGGCCGGGCCGCCCGCTGGCCCTGGTGCTGGTGCCGACCCGCGAGTTGGCTCAGCAGGTCACCACCGCCCTGGCCCCGTACGCCCGCGCCGTCGGGCTGCGCTGCGCCACAGTGGTCGGCGGCCTGTCGTTGCAGCGGCAGGCGGACGCCCTGCGCGCCGGCGCCGAGGTTGTCGTCGCCACCCCCGGTCGGCTGCACGACCTGATCAACCGTGGCGACGCCCGGCTCGACCAGGTCGAGATCACCGTGCTCGACGAGGCCGACCAGATGGCCGACATGGGTTTCCTGCCGCAGGTCACCAAGCTGCTGGAGCAGGTCGCGCCGCAGGGGCAGCGGATGCTCTTCTCCGCGACCCTGGACGGCGGTGTGGACCGGCTGGTCCGCCGCTTCCTGAGCAACCCGGTCACCCACTCGGTCGACCCGGGCACCGCGACGGTCACCGCGATGACCCACCACGTGCTGCACGTCGACGCCGCGGACAAGCCCGACGCGTTGACCCGGATCGCCGCCCGTGAGGGCCGCACCATCCTGTTCATGGGCACCAAGCACCGCGCCGACCGGCTGGCCCGCCAGCTGCTGTCCAAGGGCGTACGCGCGGCGGCGCTGCACGGCGGCAAGTCCCAGCCGCAGCGCACCCGGATCCTGGAGCAGTTCCGCAACGGTCAGGTGACCGCCCTGGTCGCCACCGACGTGGCAGCCCGTGGCATCCACGTGGACGGCCTGGACATGGTGGTCAACGTGGACCCGCCGACCGAGGCGAAGGACTACCTGCACCGCGGCGGCCGTACCGCCCGGGCCGGCGAGTCGGGTTCCGTGGTCACCCTGGTCCTGCCGGAGCAGCGCCGGGACGTGTCCCGGCTGATGGCCACCGCCGGTATCCGGCCCGAGTCGGTCCAGGTGCGCGCGGGTGACGGAGCACTGGCCCGGGTGACCGGTGCCCGCGAGCCGTCCGGTGTGCCGGTGACCATCGTCGCTCCGCCGGCACCCGCCTCTCGGACCCGTACCTCCGGCGGCTCGGCCACCGATGGTGGCGCCCGTCCGGCGCACCGCGCGTCGGGCCGGTCCCGTCGGCCGCGTCGCCCCCGTACCGTCTGATCTTCTGCGCGTCGACCGACCCGTCCCGCTTCGGCGAGGCGGGTCGGTTTTGTCTGCGCGGTGACCCCGGCCGGTCGGCTGTCGGCCCGGCCCGACCGGTCAGCCGGCCGCGCCGGGTGGCCCCCTCTGCTGAGTCGGTAATCAGCCTCGTCCGGGTCGGCTGGCCGACTGCGCCCCGGTCGGTCGTGGTCGAGGCTGACCGACGGGGGGAAGTCGGGCGGGGGGCCCGGCTCGGGAGGGGTGACCATGGCGGGCGAAGCCGGCTCGGGTGCGCTGCGTGAACTGATCCTGGTGGTCGCGGTCGCGCTCGCCGGATTGTTGCTCGCCATGGTTGCGGCCTTCGCGCCCTGGCATGCCACCCCGGCGGGTAACGCTCCCGCCGGTCTGGTGGAGCTGCGCAGTCCTGGCGACCCGGGCCTCAGCCCGGCGACCGCACACGTGGGCTGAGCAGCGACCGGCCTACCGGTGCCGGCGGAGGGGCAGGCCCGGTCAGGATCGGTACGAGATGTGGTGGGGGGGGGGGGGCCCCCCCCCCCCCCCCACCCCCCCCCCCCCCCCCCCCCCCCCCCCCCCCCCCCCCCCCCCCCCCCCAGGCGGGAGTGTTTT
>NZ_JBEYSL010000046.1:0-22658 GCF_040642735.1 Micromonospora sp. NPDC047753
AGCTGGAGACCGACCGGCGGCGCATCCGCCACCGCATCTCCCGGCTGCGTCGCGAGATCAAGAGCATGAAGACGGTACGCGTGACCAAGCGTTCCCGCCGTTCCCGTAACTCCGTTCCCGCGGTCGCCATCGCCGGTTACACCAACGCCGGCAAGTCCAGCCTGCTCAACCGCCTGACCGGCGCGGGCGTGCTGGTGGAGAACGCGCTGTTCGCCACGCTGGACCCGACGACCCGCAAGGCCACCACCTCGGACGGGCGGCTCTACACCCTCTCCGACACCGTCGGCTTCGTCCGACACCTCCCGCACCAGATCGTCGAGGCGTTCCGCTCGACGCTGGAGGAGGTCGCGCAGGCGGATCTGGTGGTGCACGTCGTGGATGGCACCCACCCGGATCCGGAGGAGCAGGTCCGGGCGGTCCACACGGTGCTTGCCGAGGTCAGCGCGGACCGGCTCCCCGAGCTGTTGGTGGTCAACAAGACCGACGCCGCTGACGAGGACACTCTGCTGCGGCTCAAGCGGCTCTGGCCGGACGCGATCTTCGTGTCCGCGCACTCCGGGCGGGGCATGGACGAGCTGCGCGCGGCGATCGAGGAGCGGCTGCCGAGTCCGGCCGTCGAGGTCCGGGCCGTGTTGCCGTACGACCGGGGCGACCTGGTGGCTCGGGCGCACCGCACGGGTGAGGTGCTCAGCACGTCGCACCTGCCGGAGGGCACTCTGCTGCACGTCCGGGTCGGCGCGGAGCTGGCGGCGGAGCTGACGGCCTTCGACGTGGAGCGTCAGGGGCAGGCGGCCGGCAGCCGATCCTGAGCGGCCACGGCGTCATCCCCCGGAAACGCGCGGCATGCGACACTGGCCGAATGCGCCGCGTTGTTTCCTCGGTCACGGTTGCCCTCGGCCTGCTCGGGGCAACCGTGGCGCTCGCCGGAGCCGCCGCAGCGGCTCCCGCCCCTGGGGCGTCCGGGCCGCCCGCCGCGAACCCTGGCCAGAAGCGATGCACGATCACCGACGAGCGCCTACGGGAGCTGTCCGGGCTGGTCGCCACCAAGAGCGGCTACATCGTCATCAACGACGGCACCGACGTCGCGGCGCGCAAGCGGGTGTTCTTCCTCGACAGCAAGTGCAAGATCTCGAAGGAGCCGGTCCGCTACTCGGGGCAGGGTCCGTTCGACACCGAGGATCTCGCCCTGTCCAAGGACGGCCGCACCCTCTGGATCGCCGACACCGGTGACAACCCCGACTCGAAGGAGCGCCGCAGCCGCGTCGCGCTCTGGTCGATGCCGGTCACCGGCGCCAAGCAGCCGACGCTGCACCGGCTCTCCTACCCCGAGGCCAAACCGCACGACGCTGAGGCGTTGCTCATCGGCGACGACGGAAAACCGCTGATCATCACCAAGGTGACCAGCGGCAAGGCCGAGATCTACACGCCGTCGGCGGCCCTCAAGAGCGGCGACACCGAGCCGGTGCCGATGCGTAAGGCCGGCGAGCTCACGCTGCCGAAGACGCAGACGGAGAACACCCTCAACACGTTCGGCCGGATCGCCATCACCGGCGCGTCCCGTGCACCGGACGGCTCCCGGGTGGTTCTGCGCACGTACGCGGACGCCTTCGAGTTCGACGTGACCGGTGGCGACATCGTGGGTGCGCTCACCACCGGCAAGCCGCGGGTGACGCCGTTGGCCGACCCGTTCGGCGAGGCCATCAGCTACACCCCGGACGGAAAGTCGTTCCTCACCGTCTCCGACGCGGGCCGGTTCACCGAGGACGAGCCGATCGACATCCTCGGCTACACCCCGTCCACGTCGACGGCCGCGCCACTGGCCGCCGAGGACGGTGCCAAACCGGCCGCCTCGAAGTCCTGGACCGACGGGCTGAGCCTCGACGACATCACGTACCTGGTGGGGGCGGTCGGGCTGATCGGCCTGCTGTTGGTCGCCGCCGGAATCTTCGGCATCGTTCGCGCCCGCCGCCGGCCGCCGACCGCTGACGCGTCCGACCCGTCGGAGCCGGACGATGAGCCGTTCGGCCCGCGTGCCGGCCGTGCCGTCGACGGATTCCCGGCCGACGATGACCGCAGAGGTGGTGTGTACGGGGGCGGCGCGCCGGCCAGCGGCGCGGTCTACGGCGGTGGTGCGGGTCGCGGCGGCCCGGCCCCGGCGGGTGGCGCGGGTCGTGGTGGCCCAGCCCCGGCGGGTGGTGGGGTGTACGGCGGTGGCGGCCGGCCGGCCTCGGCTGACGGCGGCTACGGTGCGCCGCGACCGGACGGCGGCGGTGCTGGCGTTTACGGCGGCGGTGGTCGTCCCCCCGCTGGCGGGGGTGGTCGTCCCCCGGCTGGTGGTGGTCGTCCCCCGGCCGGCGGTGGTGGTCGTCCGCAGGGCGGCGGTGGCCGTCCTGGCGGTGGCGTGTACGGCGGCGGTGACGGCGGTCAACCCGGTCGTGCGGAGCCGCCCCGGCGCGGTGGGCAGGAGCCCGACTACCGGGGTCAGCGGCCCAGCCGGCGACGTGACGAGGACGCGCCCGTCGACCCGTACGGACAGTATCCCGGGGGCGGTCGCGGCCCACGGGGCGACCGTTACTGATCGGACGCTGTAGCGCTCAACCGGTCTGACGAGCGGTGCGGGTGAGCGCTGGTGGCACCCACCCGCCGATCGGTCAGATCCGGCGTAGCACCGCCACGACCCGGCCCATGATGGTGGCGTCGTCGCCGGGGATCGGGTCGAAGGCCGGGTTCTGCGGCATCAGCCAGACGTGCCCGTCGCGCCGCCGGTAGGTCTTCACTGTCGCCTCGCCGTCGAGCATGGCGGCCACGATCTCGCCGGAGTCGGCGGTCGGCTGCTGCCGGACGACCACCCAGTCGCCGTCGCAGATCGCCGCGTCGAGCATCGAGTCGCCCTTGACCTGGAGCATGAAGACCTCGCCCTCACCCACCAGCTCGCGGGGGAGCGGGAAGATGTCCTCCACGGCCTGTTCGGCGAGGATCGGCCCACCGGCGGCGATCCGACCGAGCATCGGCACGTACGCCGGGGTGGGCCGCTGTGCCCTCGACAGCTCGTCGTCGATCGCCTCGCTGGGGGCGCGTACGTCTACCGCGCGCGGCCGGTTCGGGTCGCGGCGCAGGAAGCCCTTCTTCTCCAGCTCCTTGAGCTGGTAGGCGACGCTGGACGGCGACACCAGGCCGACCGCCTCGCCGATCTCGCGGACGCTCGGCGGGTAGCCGTGGCGTTCCACCCAGGTGCGGATGAACTCCAGGATGCGCCGTTGGCGGGCGGTCAGGTCGACCGTCGCCGGGTCGGGGAAGGCACTGACCACCGGGGTGACCGGACGCACGGCGGGCTGACCCGTCCGGCTGCGCGCGGCGCTGCGGCGTCGGGTGGCCGGGGGGCCCGCCTCGGTGATCTGCTGCGGGCTCTTCGGCCGGCTGGCCCGGTCCTCGGTCACGTCCGTCCTCCCTGGTCGGCGCTGGGTGCCTCGTCGGCTCGTGGTGCGTGCGGTGGTGCCACGTTGTTCATGACCGTATAGGTGAGATCAGTCATTTTCAAACATCTGTACGACCTCTCACCGGCGTGTCGGGGTGAAAAAGCGCTCCGCTCGTACGGATGTTCTGATAAATGGTACGTCAGGTAGCACTGGTGTTCGATCCTGCATCATTTTCCGGCTGGGTCCGGCCGGCTGGCCGGTAACCCGGGCGGCATCGTGACGTTGGGTCTTCGGGCGTTGTGCGGTGTGTTGATGACCGGATGGTCCGTGACGCGCCGGACACGCCGACCAACTTGACCCGGCTTCCGCAGCGACATACCGTCGACCCCTAGATGTAGTAGTGACACGGGCGTAAGTTGCCTACAGGTTGGGTCTGACTACCGACCGCACTCCCGTAAGGTTCACCACGGCGAGCGCTGTGAGCGCATCACACCGCCGTGGTGAGTCATGCCCGGGTGTGCCCGGTACGACGCGGTTGATCACGATTAGGAGGTAGGCGATGCGGTGTCCGTACTGCCGGCACGCTGACTCCCGGGTGGTCGACTCGCGGGAGGCCGACGACGGCCAGCTCATCCGACGGCGGCGATCCTGCCCGGAGTGCGGCAAGCGGTTCACCACCGTCGAGGAGGCGGTCCTCGCTGTCGTCAAGCGCAGCGGGGTGACCGAGCCGTTCAGTCGCACGAAGATCATCGGCGGGGTGCGTAAGGCGTGCCAGGGCCGGCCGGTGGACGACGACTCCCTTGCGCTGCTCGCGCAGCGGGTGGAGGAGTCGGTCCGGGCCAAGGGGGCCGCCGAGATCCCCAGCCACGACGTGGGCCTGGCGATCCTGGGTCCGCTACGCGACCTGGACGAGATCGCCTACCTGCGGTTCGCCAGCGTCTACCGCTCGTTCGACTCGCTCGCCGACTTCGAGCGCGAGATCGAGACGTTGCGGGCCGCGGCGCGAGCCCGGGAGCAGGGCCGGGCCGATGCGGTGGAAACCGCCGGCCGTACCAGCTGAGTCTTCACGGTTTTTCAAAGAGATTGGGACGCGCGGTGGGGCACCGCGCAGACGAGGGGGGCGACGGCGTGACAACTAGCCGTTCACGAAACAAGGCAGGCGCGGGGCTGAAGATCGAGCGGGTGTGGACGACCGAGGGGGTCCACCCGTACGACGAGCTCTCCTGGGAGCGCCGTGACGTCGTGATGACGAACTGGCGGGACGGCTCGATCAACTTCGAGCAGCGTGGGGTGGAGTTCCCGGAGTCGTGGAGCGTCAACGCCGCGAACATCGTCACCACCAAGTACTTCCGGGGAGCGGTGGGGACCCCGGAGCGCGAGTGGTCGCTCAGGCAGCTGATCGACCGGGTGGTCACCACCTACCGCACCGCTGGTGAGGAGTACGGCTACTTCGCGAGCCCGGCCGACGCCGAGGTCTTCGCGCACGAGCTGACCTGGATGCTGCTGAACCAGGTGTTCAGCTTCAACTCGCCGGTGTGGTTCAACGTCGGCACGCCGTCGCCGCAGCAGGTCAGCGCCTGCTTCATCCTGGCCGTCGACGACTCGATGGACTCGATCCTCGACTGGTACAAGGAGGAGGGGCTGATCTTCAAGGGCGGCTCCGGCTCCGGGGTCAACCTGTCGCGTATCCGTTCGTCCCGCGAGCTGCTCTCCTCCGGCGGCAACGCCTCCGGCCCGGTCAGCTTCATGCGCGGCGCGGACGCCTCCGCCGGCACCATCAAGTCCGGCGGCGCGACCCGCCGGGCGGCCAAGATGGTCATCATCGACGTGGACCACCCGGACATCCAGGAATTCGTGGTCACGAAGGCGCGCGAGGAGGACAAGATCCGCGCGCTGCGTGACGCCGGGTTCGACATGGACCTCGGTGGCTCCGACATCGTCAGCGTGCAGTACCAGAACGCCAACAACTCGGTCCGGGTCTCCGACGAGTTCATGTCGGCGGTCGAGAACGGCAAGGGCTTCGACCTGCGCGGCCGGCTGGACGGCTCGGTGATCGAGACCGTCGACGCCAAGAATCTGTTCCGTTCCATCTCCCAGGCGGCCTGGGAGTGCGCCGACCCCGGTCTGCAGTACGACGACACGATCAACGACTGGCACACCTGCCCGGAGACCGGGCGGATCACCGCGTCGAACCCGTGCTCGGAGTACCTGCACCTGGACAACTCCTCGTGCAACCTGGCGTCGCTCAACCTGATGAAGTTCCTCCGCGCCGACGGTGGCTTCGAGGTGGAGAAGTTCGTCAAGTCCGTCGAGTTCGTCATCACCGCGATGGACATCTCGATCTGCTTCGCGGACTTCCCGACCGAGAAGATCGGTGAGACGTCCCGCGCCTACCGGCAGCTCGGCATCGGCTACGCCAACCTGGGTGCCCTGCTGATGGCCTCCGGCCTGCCGTACGACTCGGAGCAGGGCCGCTCGGTCGCCGCGTCGATCACGTCGCTGATGACCGGCACCGCCTACCGCCGTTCCGCCGAGCTGGCCGGCGTCGTCGGCCCGTACGACGGCTACGCCCGCAACGCTGAGCCGCACAAGCGGGTCATGCGCAAGCACGCCGCAGCCAACGACGAGATCAAGCCGACCAGCCCGGTGGCCACCGCGATCGTCCGCGAGGCGACCAAGCAGTGGACCCAGGGCAACAAGATCGGCGACAAGTTCGGGTGGCGTAACGCGCAAGCCAGCGTGCTCGCCCCGACCGGCACCATCGGCTTCATGATGGACTGCGACACGACCGGCGTGGAGCCGGACCTGGCGCTGGTCAAGTTCAAGAAGCTCGTCGGCGGCGGCTCGATGCAGATCGTCAACCAGACGGTGCCGCGCGCCCTGCGCAGCCTCGGCTACCCCGAGGAGCAGGTCGAGGCGATCGTCGAGCACATCGCCGACCACGGCCACGTGGTGGACGCCCCCGGCCTCAAGCCGGAGCACTACCCGGTCTTCGACTGCGCCATGGGGGAGCGGACGATCGCCCCGATGGGTCACGTGCGGATGATGGCGGCCATCCAGCCGTTCGTCTCCGGCGCGATCTCCAAGACGGTCAACATGCCGGAGGCGGCCACCGTCGAGGACGTCGAGAAGATCTACTTCGAGGGCTGGAAGCTCGGCCTCAAGGCGCTGGCGATCTACCGGGACAACTGCAAGGTCGGCCAGCCGCTCTCGGTGGCGAAGTCCAACAAGGCCACCGAGCCTGCCGCCGTCGAGACCGCAACGGCCGCGCCGGCCGCGGTCGAGAAGGTCATCGAGTACCGGCCGGTGCGGAAGCGCCTGCCGAAGAAGCGCCCGTCCGAGACGGTCAGCTTCTCCGTCGGTGGCGCCGAGGGCTACCTGACCGCGTCGTCCTACCCAGACGACGGCCTCGGTGAGGTCTTCCTGAAGATGTCCAAGCAGGGCTCGACCCTGGCCGGCGTGATGGACGCCTTCTCGGTGGCCATCAGCATCGGCCTCCAGTACGGCGTGCCGCTGGAGACGTTCGTCAGCAAGTTCACCAACATGCGCTTCGAGCCGGCCGGCATGACCGACGACCCGGACGTGCGGATGGCAGCCTCGGTGATGGACTACATCTTCCGTCGCCTGGCACTGGACTTCCTGCCCTACGAGCGTCGCGCCGAGCTGGGCATCTTCACCGCGTCGGAGCGGGCCGCGCAGCTGCGGGCCGAGGCCGACGCGGAGGCCGCCGCCGTCACCGGTGCCGACCTCACCGCGATGGCGTCGTCCGCGCCGGTGGAGACGCCGGCCAAGCCGGAGGCTGTCGCCCAGCCGGCCCAGGAGATGGCCGACGTGGCCGCCGCCAAGCCGGCTCCGAGCGTAGGTTCCAGCACCGAACTGCTGGAGGCCGTGATCGGCAAGGCCGCCGACGCGCCGCTCTGCTTCACCTGCGGTACGAAGATGCGCCCCGCCGGTAGCTGCTACGTCTGCGAGGGCTGCGGCTCCACCAGCGGCTGCAGCTGACGTACGCGAAACGAGCCCCGAGCGTTGACACGCTCGGGGCTCGTAGGCCGGGAAACTGGCTATATGCCGTACCCGTCGTTGCTCTTGAGGCTGCCTATGCAGCTCGATCAAGATGGCCAGTGGGCTCCCGGCTGTCGCGCCTTGGCGCATCTCTGACATTGGAAATGCAAGGTCTACTGCAGTTTGCCCGGACCGTTACAGGATCTGGCGGAGGTGGCCGTGAGGGTGTTGGGATTAAAAGGCGCGAGGGACAAGCTGATGTGGGCATTGGTCGAGGGGCCATGCCGGCAGGATGCCCTGGTCAAAGAGCAGGCCACTGTTTCGGCGCCTGCAGGGGACCGAGGCGCTCAGTTGGTCTGGGTGCGGAAGGAGGTGCTTGAGCTTCTCGATCGCTGGGCGCCGGAGGCCGTAGCGGTCCGTGTGGCGGACCCAGGCGGCCAGGCAAACAGCCTGCCCCGGGCTGAGGTCGAAGGCGTGATCCAGGAGGCGTTAGCCTTCCGGGGAGTGCGGTGTCGTCGGCTCTACAGTGCAAGCATTCGAGCTGCTTACTCAGCGAAGAACGGCTCTGAGTTGAAGATCGCTTATGCGGCAATCCCGGCTACTGCCTCCACTCCGGCGAGCCGGATTGAGCCGGTTGCAGCTGCGCTATGTGAGCTGCCTGCCACATGCTGACGACGACTTTCGAACGTATTCGTCATCTCGGCGGCGGTCACTTCGGTGAAGTCTGGCTTGAACGCGATATGGCTCTCGACCGGCTCTGCGCAGCAAAGTATCTGCATCGGAGCGATCAGCTCGGCCCTCGCGATGCCTTTGTTGAGGCGCAGGCGATGGTCTTGGCTGAGCACGATAACGTTGTGAAGATTTATTCCGCCGACCTGGCGGGTGGTGTTCCAGTGATTCGAATGGAGTACCTGCCAGGCGGCAGCATCCAGGATCTGTATGCCGGCGCGCCGCTGCCTGTTTCGGTGGCTGTTGCGGCCATCGAGGACGCCTCCAGGGGCCTGGAGTACTTGCACATCCGTGGCTGGCTGCACCGTGACATTAAGCCCGCGAACCTGATGCTGACGGCGGACCGTCAAGTGAAGGTCTCCGACTTCGGGCTGGCCTGTAGCATGGGCGAGGCGGCTGAGGCCCCAGTTGGATACGTGGCCCATCTACCCCCAGAGTCTATAGTGGACAATCGCTACATCGATGATGTGGCAGGTGACATATACGCGATGGGGGTCACGCTCTATCGCTTACTAAATGGTGATCAGTCGCTCCAAGTCGAGGCTGATACCATTGCAGACCTTGCCGCCTTGATCGAGAGAGGCAAGTTCCCTCCCCGTGACGAATTTCTTCCCCACATTCATCATGGGCTGCGACGAGTGGTGCGGAGGGCATTGCACGTCGATCCATCACGACGATACGCCTCTGCGAGTCAACTCCGCCATGCGCTCGAAGTATCGCGTCCCTGCGTTTCCTGGACGCAGGTCGAGACCGTCGATGACCAAGGTTGGGATGGTGCCACGATGGATGGATCAGCAAGGTGGCGAGCGCGCTTGAGCCTCAATCGCCGTCACCGTCACTCATTTCGGCTTGAACGCTGCGGCCTCGGTGGCACGTATCGCTCCCGAGGAGCTGACGCAGGCGAGTTCAACGACCGCGGTGAGGCGATGCGCCACGCAGAGGAGATTCTCGGACGGGTCGCATCGAAAGGACGCTAGCTGGCGCTAAGTGACACCGTCGCCGTCGCTCTTCATCTGCTCAGTGGGTGGCGTTCGTCCGTCGGAACTCACCAGGCCGTCGTCCCTATCCCATACAAATAATCAGGGTTGGATGCCGGTTCGAACCCGCAGGGCTGTTAAGAAAACGCACCAGGCGTCCTGCTGGAACGAAAGTACGGGGCCATTTAGATCCTTGCTGTCTCGGATCTGCACCAAGCCTCTAGCATGCCTGGCTTCGACGCAGGCGCCGTTGCTGCCGCTGCGGGTGCTCTTGCGCCACTGCGAGTCCACCGCACATCTCCTACGCCTCGCGCCTCGCGCTCCGGATCTCCTCGATCATGGCGGCCGAGTCGGTAGGTGACATGGCCGCAGCGCGCAGGCTGTTGAACACCACCGTACAACGCCTCACGTCTTCGCCCTCGGCGTAGAGGTCGCCCGTGAGGCCCTCGATGTAGACCACGCTGGGTCCGTCCGCGAAGTTGAGGATGTGGAAGCTCGTCAGCATCGAGGCGTACGCGCCCTCGCGGAACGGGATCACCTGGACGGTGACGTTCCAGCGCTTGCTGGCATCGAGCAGGGCGGTGAGCTGATCGGCCATGATGGCCGCCCCGCCGATCTGACGGTGAAGGACTGCCTCGTCGAGCACCGCGACGAGTCGTAGCTTGCCGGATGCGATCAGCTCTTGACGCTGCATCCGGACCGCGACCCGTCGCTCCACCGCCTCCGGCGACGGCTCGAAGGCGTCCTCGCTGGTCATTGCTCGGGCGTAATCCGCAGTCTGGAGCAGCCCCGGGACCACCAACGTCTCGAAGTTCTGGACCTCCTCGGCTGCGGACTCCAAGCCGATGTACTGCCGGTAGGACGACGGCAGGTCGCCGTACTTGGCCCACCAGCCGCGCTGTTTGCCTGTCTTCGCCATCGACAGGAGCGTTTCGCGCAGCTCGGCATTGATGACGCCGTACCGGTCGAGTAGGGCGTTGAGCGCCGGTGCCTTGATGCCAACGCGTCCGGCTTCGATCCGCCGGAGCGTGCTCGCCGAGACCTCGATGACGTCGGCAGCCTGCTCGGCCGTGACGCTGGCCTCTTCGCGGACCCGGCGGAGCTGTGCACCGAGCTGGAAGCGAACGAACGTCGGACTCTCCATGGCGGTCATTGTGCCGCCACGGCGGCCGCGTCGGCTGACCGGACACGCGCAAGCCTTTTGAGTGGATAGCGTTGACCATATGAAAATGCGCGCGCAAAATGAACGCGCAGTTCGATGTGTCTGACGCGAACCATCGGAGGGTCGATGCCAGACCGGGTGCCGTACGACGACTACCTGCTGGCAGTGGCGATGACTCTGGCTCGGCGGCATCGGCCGGTCTGGTCGTGGCAGCGGTGGCGGTGGGTCTGCCGGTGTGGAGCTGATCTGCCGTGTCGGGCCAGGCACCGCATCCCGATCCGTCGGGGCCACTGGCCAGGGGAGGAGCAGGAGTGACCGAGGATGAGGTCGGACGAGTCTTGTTCATGCACCTTCCCGGCGTTGAGGGGCTCTGCGCCGGCTGTCGCTGGTGGTGGGCATGGCTGTCCCCGTACCCCTGCTATCAGGCGGAGTGGGCCACTCGCTGGCACGCCCGGCTCGCGACCCGGCGCTTCCTGGATGGCCTGCGGTGACCACCCACGGCCCGGTCCTTCCGGTGTGGACCTGCGGCGGCTGCGCCGCGCCCTGGCCCTGCCGGACTCGGCGCACGGAACTGCATGCCGAGTTCGAGGGGTGCGCCCGTGTCATTGGCCCTCTACATGGGGTCCTACCTGGTCTGGGCGGCCGAGGACCTGACCTGGGTGCCCGCCGGGCTGCTGCACCGGCGGTTCCTGGGTTGGGTCCGGTGAGTCTGATCCGGCGGGGCGATGAGCGGTTCCACTACAGCGACAACTCGCACAAGTGGATCCCGCCGAACCCGGACTACGACCAGGAGGTCTGGGACGAGATGGTCCGGCAGCACCAGCTCCAGCACCTGGAGGAGATCTCCAACCGCAGGAGGCCGCCTCGATCAAGTGATGAGAAGTAGGTCTGAAGATGGCCCTGGGACCTACTTTTCGTCACTTGATCTTGGAGTCGGGCGGACCGGGCTACTCGCTTGCTCGTTCGGCGGCGCGTACGGCGTTGCGGAACAGCATCGCGACGGTGGTCGGGCCGACTCCGCCGACCCGGGGGGTGATCGCGCCGGCCACCTCGGCGCACGCTTCGTCCACGTCCGGTAGGAGGCGCCGCCCGTCGTAGCGGACACCGGCGCCGATGACGACCGCGCCGGGCTTGACGTGCTCAGGCTTCACGATCCCGGGTACGCCGGCGGCGGCCACGAGGATGTCGGCGCGGCGGGTGTAGCGGTCCCAGTCGGGCACGCCGGTGTGGACGACGGTGACGGCGGCGTTGGCGGTCGGGCGCTTCTGGGCGAGCAGCATGGCGAGGGGGCGGCCCAGGGTGGCGCCGCGACCGAGGATGACGACCTCACGGCCGGCGACGGGAATCTCGTAGTACGCCAGGAGGGCTTCGATGCCCGCGGGGGTGCACGGCAGCGGGCCGGGCAGGCCGACGGCGAGACGCCCCATGTTCAGTGGGTGCATGCCGTCGACGTCCTTGTCCGGGTCGATGGTCTGCAACGCCGCGTCGTAGTCCAGATGCCCCGGCACGGGGTACTGCACGAGCAGTCCGTGTACGTCCGGATCGGTGTTGAATCGGGCAATGGCCTGGTGCAGCTCGGCTTGGGTGGCGGTGGCCGGCAGATGCACGTGCGGGGAGGCGAACCCGAGCGCGGCGGCCTGACGCTGCTTGATGGCGATGTAACCGGCGCTGGCGTCGTCGTCGCCGACGAGGATGGTGGCGAGGCTCGGTGTGATCCCACGGCTGCGCAGCCGGGCGGCTGCGGCGGCGGTCTCGGCCAGGACGGCTTCGGCGACGGGCGCACCCGGCAGGAGCCGGGCCGCGCCCGATGGGGTGTGGTGCTCGGCGGATGGGCTGGTCGTGGTCATGACGGTTCCTCGACGCAGGCGCCCAGGCGGTCGACGCCCGCGAGAGGCTCCCCGATGGTTTCGACCATCCCCGTGCCGCCAGTCGCCGGTGCCTCGATCATGCCCCATCACCAGGGCAACTGCCCAGTTGGAGCAGCAGCGCCGCCCGAAGCGAAGCCGTCGACGGAGTTAGTCGGTCGGCAGAAGCGGGCGCATGAACGTTCGCTCGTACCGCACGACACAACCGGAGTTGTCCCGGATGCTGTCGGCAGCGAGGAACTCCGGATCGTTGCCGAACCGCGCGCGGTAACGCTCGTAGGCCGCCAGGCTCTCGAAGCTGAACAGCGCCTCGGCCTTGTCGCTGGCACCCTCGGCGGGCAGGAAGTAGCCGTGGTGCACGCCACCGTGCTTGGCCACCAGCCGCATCCATGCCCGGGCGAAGTCCTCGAACGCTTCGATCTGCGCGGGATCGATGGTGTAGTGCACGACGCAGGTGATCACGCGGTCACCTTACGGGCCGGGTGTTCGGTAACACTCGTGCTCCGCCTGACGAAGAAGGGGTGTGAAGGCTACGAGGGAGGACGGCCTGTGACTGAGCCGAGCCGAGTCGATGATGACATTTCCGGCATCGGAGCCGATCCGGTGGCCTTCGAGGTCTTCTACCGCCGGCACCTGGAGGCGGTGGGCCGGTTCGTGGCGCGGCGGGTCGACGACCCGCATCTCGCCGCCGACCTCACCGCCGACGTGTTCCTGGCGGTGATCGAGTCGGCGGCCGGCTACCGGCCGGAGCGGGGCAGCCAGATCGGCTGGCTGTACGGGGTGGCCCGCAACGTCATCGGCGACGAGCGGCGTCGGGCGGCCCAACGGCTGCGGGTGACCGGCCGACTGGCCGGACGACGGGACCTCGGCCCCGATGACATCGCGCGCATCGAGGAGCGGATCGACGCCGAGTCGGCGGCCCGCCGCACCCATCGGGCGCTGAGCGAGCTGCCCGAGGGCACCCGGACGCTTGTCGAACTCGTCGCCGTGGACGGCCTCAGCGTCGCGGAGGCGGCGGCAGTGCTCGGGATGTCACCGGTGGCCGCTCGGGTCCGCCTGCATCGTGCTCGCCGCATCGTCCGCGCCGTGCTCGCCCGCCCGGTCACCACCCTCGCCTGATGAGACGGAGATGACGATGAACGAGACCGAACGGTCGCCGCAGGGGTTCGAGGAGCAGCTTCTCAGGGATCTGAGCGCACACGTCGCCCAACGGGCCGAGGAGGCGTCGGCGGCCCGTCCCGCCGGACGCCGTACCCAGTTACTGCGCGGTTGGCGTCTCGTCGGAGCGCTCGGACTGGCGGTGACGTTGACCGCCGGTGCGTTGGCGGTCCAGACCATGAGGCTGGGCGATCAGCCGCCGCCGACTGCCAGCGCGTCGGAGATCTTCCACCTGGCGGCCGACGCGGCCCGGCAACAGCCGGAGCTCACCGCCCGACCCGACCAGTACGTCTTCACCGAAACCCTGGCGACGATCCGGGACCTGCCGGACAGCGGGCCCTACCAGACCATCCGGAACCAGCTGTGGCAGTCGGCTGGCGGAGTCGCGTACACGAAGGGACGCTACCGACCGGAGAGCGACCCGAACGGCTGGGGCGAGCTGAGGGAGCTCCGGATGGACGATGCCGCCGATCCCACGAAGAAGCTCGACGCGTTCCAGCCGCCGGCGTACCACGGCGACCTGCCCACCGACCCGGACGAGCTGCTCCGCTACCTTCGGGAACACCCGGTCGACCTGAATCTCCCCGAAGGGGCCGACGAGGAGGCCCTCTACGCGGACGAGAGCATGGCGTACACCACCGCGCGGTCGATGCTCCAGGGCTACGTGCCACCCCGAGCGCTGGCGGCGCTGTATGAAGTGCTGGCCCGGGAACCCGGCGCGACAGTCATCTCCGCCGACGTGGTGGACGCCGCAGGCCGGCACGGGGTGGCGATCCGGATGCCCGGTGTGATCGCTGGCAACGTGGACCTGCTCTTCGACCGCGACACCCATGTCTTCCTCGGGCGCCGCCACTCGGTGGTGCGCGACGGCAAGGAGTCACTGGAGTCGGCTGCCGCGCTCCTGCGGGTCGCCATCGTCGACCGGCCGGGCCAGGTGCCGTGAGCGAGCCGGTCACGGCCGGTCGGTCACGGCCGGTCAGGGCTGGGCGAACAGGGGGCCGTAGTTCGAGCGGAACATCTGCTCGCCGAGGCGGCGCATCACCAGGTCGCGCAGCGCGGGCGGGAGCCCGGTGGCCTTGTCGCGGCGATGGGTCTGGCTGAGCACCCAGTCGGTACGCGGGCGGCGCCGCGCCTCGTACCCGCGCAGGGCCTCGGCAACGGACCCGGCGGTCGCCAACGACGAGGCGAGCACGACGGCGTCCTCCAGGGCCATCGCCGCGCCCTGGGCCATGTTCGGTGAGGTGGCGTGGGCGGCGTCGCCGATCAGCAGCACCGGCCCCCCGGACCAGGAGTCGAGTACGACCTCCTGGTTCGGCCCGGCGTGCAGGGTGCTGTCGTCGTAGTCGAGGGCCTTGAGCATGGTGGCCACCGGCTCGGTGAACGTCTCGGCCAGCTCGTCGCGCCAGCCGGGCCGGTCGGCCACCGGGCCGTCGTTGTAGTAGCAGTACGTCCGTTCGGCGCTGATCGGGATGGTCAGGAACTGCCTGCCGCGCCCCAACTGCACCGACCAGACCGGCTCGTCGTCGACGCGGGGAGCGACCCACCGGTACGCGTACTGGCCGAGGTCGCGGGCCGCCTGCCCGTCGAAGGCGAGCCGGCGGACCGTCGAGTTCACCCCGTCCGCGCCGAGTACCAGGTCGTACCGTTCGGTGGCACCGTCGTCGAACTCGACGGCGACCCGGTCGCCCTCCGCGAGGAGCGCGACCGGTTGGCGGCCCCAGCGGATCGGGGTGTCGCCGACGCCGGCGAGCAGCGCCCGGTGCAGTTGCGCCCGGGGCAGCGACACGCACGGCCCGACGCCCCGCCACAGCGCGGCAACGTCGATGTCGAAGAGGCGACGCCCGCGCTGGTTGGCGCTGCGCTGCCGGGTGATCTCCACGGAGACGTCGGCGACCGGCTCCCGCAGACCGAGTACGTCGAGCATCCGGGTGGCGTTCCCGGTCAGGTAGATCCCGGTGCCGGAGTCGGTCGGCCCGGATGCCCGCTCGACCACGTCGACGGTGGCACCCCACCCGCGCAGCGCGGCAACCGCCGCCAGCCCGGCGACACCTCCGCCGACGATCAGTACCCGGACGCCGTCACCCCGCACGACACATTCCTCCCCGTTGCCCCTGCGCGACCCCGCTGAGCTGCTGCTCAATGGTCCAGCCGCGGCAGCACTCTACGAGGGGGGTGAGCCGGCGCACGGGAACGGGGGCTGAAATACCGAGGAATGGGCTGCGACGATGAGGCCATGACGACCGCTGAGACGTACGCCGAGTTCGGCAGCCGGGAGGCGCGCGGGGTGTCGCCCACGTATGAGCGCCTGTCGCAGGCGGTCGCCCGCGACGATGACCTGCTCACCCTGCTCGACGGGCTGCCGCCGGCCAAGCGGCAGCCGAATCTGCTGTTCGGCGTCGTCCGTTGGCTCGGTGGCCCGGTCGACGACCCGGCCGCGTTCCACGACTACGTGGTGACGCACTGGCCGGCGATCGAGACGCAGATGCTCACCCGGGCGACCCAGACGAACGAGGCGGGGCGGTGCGCGGTCCTGCTGCCGGTGCTCGCCGCGCTACCGCAGCCCCTCGCCCTGCTGGAGGTCGGTGCGTCGGCCGGGCTCTGCCTCTACCCCGACCGGTACGCGTACCGCTACGGCGACCGTCAGGTCGGCTCCGGTGAGCCGCTTCTTGACTGCGCGGCCAACGGGTTGGTGCCGCCGGCAGGCGTACCCCGGGTGGTGTGGCGGGCCGGGCTCGACCTCAACCCGCTCGATGTGACCGACAGCGACGACGTGTCCTGGTTGGACGCGCTGATCTGGCCGGAACAGGCCCATCGGCGGGCCCGGCTGCGCGCCGCGGCGGCGGTGGCCGCGGCCGACCCGCCGTTGCTGGTCCGCGGTGACCTGGTGGACGATCTGCCGGCGCTGGCCGCGCGGGCGCCGACCGATGCGACGCTGGTGGTTTTCCACACCTCCGTGCTCTATCAGGTGCCGTCCCCGCGCCGGGACGCGTTCGTCCGGTTGGTCGGCGAGCTGCCGGGGCACTGGGTGGCGAACGAGGCGCCAACGGTGCTCCGGTACGACGGGCTGCCCGCCCCGCCGAGCGACGTGCTGCACAACGTCCTCGCGCTGGACGGAAAGCCGCTGGCCTGGACCAGAGGCCACGGTCAGGCGCTCACCTGGTTCGGCTGACGTCACCGAGCCGACCGGCGGCCAGGCCGTTGGTCCGATCCGGTCAGCTCAGCGGGCCAGCTCGGGCATCCGGTGGCGCAGGGCCCGGATGAACCAGTCCACCGCAGGCGTCGTCGCATCGCCTGTCGACCAGCCGTTGAGCACCGCCAACAGGTCGAGGTAGCGGTCCCGGCGAGGGTCGTTGGCAGGCACCAGCCGGTCGAGCAACCGCTGACGCAGGTCGACCTCGTCGGAGTGACCGTGCAGGTTCGCGTACCGGTTGGTGACGGCCGCGACCACCGGACCGGCGTCCGGGCTGGTCGGGTCGAGACCGGCCGCGAGGGCGGGGGCCACCGCGTCCCGGACCACCGCGACGGCGTCCGGGCGGGGCAGCCCCGGGATGTCGTGGTCGGCGGCGTGCTGCCGCGCGAGCCGCCGCATCCGGGCCCGGAACTCCCGGTCCCGGCACAACTCGGCCAGCTCCAGCCACGCCTCGACCTGCTCAGTGCTCGGGTCGTCGGGAAGCTCCGGTGTCATTGAGACGATCACACCCGGGTACGCGGTCTGGTCGCCGAGGCCGGCGAAGACGCCGTTCAGGAACTCCGCCACCAACTGCCCGCGTTCGCGGGTGGTGAGCTGGGCCAGCCGGTGCAGCTCGTCCACCTCGGCCGGGCCCGACCCGCGCCTCGCCGCGACGGTGAGCACCGCCTGGCGCAGCCGCAGCACCCGGATCTGCACGGCCAACGCCTCGGCGTGCGCGGCGGCCACCTCGTGCAGGGGCACCTCGTCGTTCACCACCCGTCGGATGGTGGCCAGGTCCAGGCCCAGGTCACGCAACGTCCGGACCAGCTCCAACCGGGCCACTGCCGCCGGGCCGTACCGCCGGTAGCCGGCCGGGCTCCGATCGGTCGGCGGCACGATCCCGCTGTCGGCGTAGTACCGGATGGTCTTGACGCTCAGGCCGGTCCGTCGGGCCAGCTCGCCGATCGTGTGACGCGTCTCCCCGCTCATGCCCCCCACCCTCGCGTCTCCCCCCGGTGGAGACTCAAGCACCATCCGAGCCGGCGAGGAATGCCGCGACCGTCGCGGTGAACGCCTCGGCGTCGTCGAGCCACGGGTAGTGCCCGGCGCCCGGCTGGACGACCAGCGTGGCGCGCGGACTCAGCTCGGCGAACCGGGCCACCAGTCCCGGCGGCGCGGCCAGGTCGACCGCACCGGCGAGCAGCAGCACCGGGCCTCGATGCGCGGCGAGCGCCGTACGACTGGCCGGCGGGTCGAAGGCGCCCTCAGAGCTGAAGACCCTTGCCGCCTCTTCGTTGCGCTGACCATCCTCGGCCGCCTGATGCGCCCGTGCCATCTCGTCCCACCGGCCGTAGAGGAACGGCGCGATTGCCTGCCGGGCGTCCGGGTCGGCCTGACCTGAGAGGACCGACTCCACCGCCGCTGCCGACGCTGGAAACCACGGCTCGTGGGCCCGGGTCTGGATGACCTCCTGGCGCTGGGCGGCGGTCACCTCCAGCCCGACCGCTCGGATGCTCGGGTTGATGAGCGCGAGTCGGCCCACCCGATCGGGGTGGCGGGTCAGGTATCGCAGAGCCAGGTTGGCGCCGGCGGAGTGCCCGAGCAGATCCAGCCGGTCGAGGCCCAGGTGTCCGCGTAGCGCCTCCACATCGTCGACCATCCGGTCGCAGCGGTAGGTCGAGACGTCCGCTGGGGCCTCCGAGCGGCCGGTGCCCCGCGGATCGAGGATGACAAGCGTCCGGTGTGCGCCCAGATTGCCGAGGTCACCGAGGTACGCGGAGTCGCGCATCGGCCCGCCCGGCAGGCAGACGAGCGGGTCTCCAACCCCGATCCTCCGGTACGCGAGGGCGGTTCCGTCGATCCCGGCGAAGGTGCTGATCATCGCTCAGCGGACCCGCTGGTGGTGGAGCAGGACCACGCCGTTGCCGAAGACGCGGCTCTCCACCAGCCGCAGACCGGTCGGAGTCTCGGCGTCGGGGAAGAGTCGGCGGCCCCGACCGACGAGCACCGGGTGGACGTAGATCCGGTACTCGTCGATCAGGTCGTGTCGGGCGAACGTCGCGGCCAGGTCGGCCCCACCGAGCGCCAGGTCGCCGCCCGGTTCGGCGGTGAGTTTGCGGACCTGCTCGACGTCGACCTCGCGCACGACTGTGGAGTTCCAGTCGGCGTGGTCGAGGGTGCGCGAATAGACGATCTTCGGCATGTCCCGCCAGATCCGGGCGAACTCGCGCTCCGGGCCGCTGGCGGTCGGATCCTGATCGGCGGTCGGCCAGTAGGCGGCCATCAGCTCGTAGCTGACCCGGCCGTTGAGGAACCCGCCCATCGGGGCGATCACGTCGTTGAAGTGCTGGTGCAACTCCTCGTCGACCTGGTGCCAACTGATGTCGCCACCCGGGCCTTCGAAGAACCCGTCCAACGACAGGCTCATCTGCACAACGATCTTCCGCATCGCGTCTCCTCCGTAGGATTCGATGGTTGTCGACCTCGATCGTCGTCGGACCGTACGACGAAACGCGACCACGCCGGGGGCATGTCGCCGGATTCCAGGCAGCGGGAGGCCGACACCGCACCGTCCCTAGACTGCTGCGGTGAGCGAAGAGCGGAAACCCCTGGCCGGCCGGCCGCTCACCGAGCCGCACCCCTCCCGGCTGTCGCCGGAGCACCCCGACCGGGCCCGGATCCTCGCCGCGCACACCGCCGCGTTGGCCGCCGGTGAGGCTGGTTACCTCGACCCGGCGAGCGGGCTGTTCGTGCTCAGCGCCGGCTTCCTGGCCCGTCGTGGCACGTGCTGCGGGCGCGGCTGCCGGCACTGTCCGTACGTGGACGATCCACCGTCGGAATAGGCGTCAGCGGGGGCTTTCGCCCCGACACCGACACCCCGTACGGTGTCCGACGGACATCTGGCGGGCGCCTTCCGCCGTCGGTCGGCGAGAGGGTGGAACGTGCGCGGGCGGATCGTGGTCGCCGGGCTGGCCGGGCTGCTGGTGAGCGGGTGCGCCGACGAGGCGGAACCGGTGGCGGTGCCGCCGCCGGTGCCGATCGCTGTGGACGTGGCGGCGGCCTCCTCGGGCGGCGCCTGCCGTCTGCTGGACTTCGCGGTGATCGAGCAGGTGGTGAAGGTCCGCTTCGACGTGGCCGCGGCCAGCGCGCAGGGTGACACCCACACCTGTGTGGTCCGGGCCACGGGTGCCACCCTGCCGGAGTTGGCGCTCAGCGTGACCGAGACCACGATCGACAAGACCACCTTCGCCGCGGACGTGGTGCCGGACAAGGCGGCGAAGGTCACCGGGCTGGGTCAGCAGGCGTACAAGCGGACAACCGCGGCGGCGAGCGGGCACGGGCCGGTCGCCGAGGTGGGCTGGCTGGCCGGCGACGGAAGGCTGGCCACGGTGAGTTGGACCACTGCCCGTGGCAGTGAGCGCTCGGCGGCGGAGAAGCTGACCGCTGACCTGACGGCGTTGGCGAAGAAGGTGGACACCCGGGCGTTGTGACGCCCGGATGCCCGCTTGATCAGTTGGCGGCGACGAAGACCCGGGAGGCGACCTCGCGGGGCAGCCGTACCCGGTCACCGGAGCGGTCGATCGACACCCCGTCGCGCTCCTGGGCCACTGTCACAGTGGCGCCCGGGTCGACACCGGCGGCGTGCAGCTGACGCAGCACGTCGCCGTCGGTCTGCACGCTCTCGCAGATCCGGCGGACCACCACCGGCCCGGAGAGGCCGGGGAAGGCCAGGTTGCGCTCACCCTCGGCGGCCTCGGTCGCTTCCGCCTCGGGGGAGCCCAGCTCCTCCAGACCCGGGATCGGGTTGCCGTACGGGGAGCGGGTCGGCCGGTTGAGCAGGTCGTAGACCCGCTTCTCCACCGCGTCGCTCATCACGTGCTCCCAGCGGCAGGCCTCCTCGTGGGCCTCCTCGTAGGGCATCCCGATGACGTTGACCAGCAGCAGCTCGGCGAGGCGGTGCTTGCGCATCACGGAAACGGCAGTGCCGCGACCCAGCGCGGTGAGCGTGAGGTGTCGGTCACCCTCGACGGTGAGCAGGCCGTCGCGCTCCATGCGGGCGACGGTCTGGCTCACTGTGGGGCCGCTCTGTCGTAGCCGCTCGGCGATCCTGGCACGCAGCGGTGGCACCCCCTCCTCTTCGAGTTCGAGGATGGTGCGCAGGTACATTTCGGTCGTGTCGACCAGGTCGTGAGACTTCATAACGTCAGCGGCCCTCCGGTGCACGATGGTACCTCGGGTGAACGGCCGACGACCGTCGCCGAACCGCGTGCCGTCCAGCCGAATGGTGTTGGATGTCGCCATGTCCGGTACCCAGGAGCCGTTGGTCGAGGTCGACAGGCTCGTCGCCGAGCTCGACCAGGTCGACCCGCCCACCCTGCTCGACGTCCGCTGGCGGCTCATCGGCCCCCCCGGGCACGACGACTACCTCGCCGGCCACCTGCCGGGGGCTGTCTTCGTCGACCTGGACACCGCGCTCTGTGGGGTGCCGGGCGTCGGCGGCCGGCACCCGTTGCCCGACCCGGCGGCGTTGCAGGCGGCACTGCGGGCCGCCGGCGTCCGCGCGGGTCACCCCGTGGTGGTGTACGACGCCGGCGACGGCATGGCCGCCTCGCGGGCCTGGTGGACGCTGCGCTGGGCCGGCCACCGGCCGGTGCGCCTGCTGCACGGTGGCTACCCGGCCTGGGTCGCCGCCGGCCGACCCGTCTCCACCGACGCGCCCGCCCCACCGCCCGGTGACATCGTGGTGCGCCCCGGGGATCTCCCGGTGCTCGACGCCGGGCAGGCCGCCGCGTTGGCCGCCGCGGACGATGCCGTGCTGCTCGACGTACGGGCGGCGCCCCGCTACCGGGGCGAGGTCGAGCCGATCGACCCGGTGGCCGGGCACGTGCCGGGAGCGGCGAACCTGCCCGCCGGGGAGTACGTCGGTCCGGACGGCCGCTTCCTGGCCGCCGACGTGCTGAGTGAGCGGTTCGCCGCCGCCGGGGTGACCGAGGGGCGGGCCGTCGGGGCGTACTGCGGCTCGGGGGTGACCGCCGCCCAGGCGGTGCTGGCGCTGCACCTGGCCGGCCGGACGGACGCCGCGCTCTACGTTGGATCGTGGAGCAACTGGGTGGCGGACCCGGCCCGACCGGTCGCCTCGGGGTCGACACCCGGCCGCTGACCAGCGCGTGCGGTGGGCCCGCGCCGATCCTCGTGCGACGATGGGCTCATGTCCGACGACACTGTGGTGGTGTGGGACGAGTCGCTGCTCGCCTACGACATGGGTGACCATCCACTCGACCCGGTCCGGGTGGAGCTGACCATCGCGCTCGCCCGCGAGCTGGGCATCCTGGATCGGCCAGGGGTGCGGATGGTCAAGCCGGAGCCCGCCGACGATGCCCTGCTCACCCGGGTGCACGCGCCGGCCTACCTCGCCGCGGTGCGCAACGCGCCGCGCGACCCGCTCTTCGCCGGGTACGGGCTGGGCACCTCCGACAACCCGGTCTTCGAGGGTATGCACGAGTCCAGCGCGCTCATCGCCGGCGCGACGGTTGCCGCCGCCGAGGCGGTCTGGCGCGGCGACGCCCGGCGAGCGGTGAACGTGGCGGGTGGGCTGCACCACGCGATGTCCGCCCGAGCCTCCGGCTTCTGTGTCTACAACGACCCCGCGGTGGCCATCGCCCGCCTGCTCGACCTGGGCGCCGAGCGGGTCGCGTACGTGGACGTCGACGTGCACCACGGCGACGGCGTGCAGGACATCTTCTGGAACGACCCGAGGGTGCTGACGGTCAGCCTGCACGAGACCCCGCTGGCGCTCTTCCCGGGCACGGGTTTCCCGGACGAGACGGGTGGGCCGGGTGCGCAGGGCACCGCCGTCAACATGCCGTTGCCGCCGGGTGTCGACGACAGCGGCTGGCAGCGCGCGTTCCACGCGACAGTGCCGTCGGTGCTGCGCGCGTTCAAGCCGCAGGTGCTGTTCAGCCAGTGTGGCGCCGACGGCCACCGGCTGGATCCGCTCGCCGATCTCAACCTGACGGTGGACGGGCAGCGGGCCACCTACCTGGCGCTGCGGGCGCTCGCCGACGAGCTGTGCGACGGCCGGTGGGTGGCCACCGGCGGCGGCGGGTACGCGCTCGTCGAGGTGGTGCCCCGGGCCTGGAGTCACCTGCTGGCAGTGGCCACCGGTGACCCGATCGACCC
>NZ_JBEYSL010000047.1:0-22568 GCF_040642735.1 Micromonospora sp. NPDC047753
GCCAGGACGGCACATGCCGCGAGGAGCGCGACTCCCGCGATGACGTAGAGTATCTTTCGTGCTCGCACTGAGTGACTCTAGCGCCGCTGGTCTCGCCCGGCCGGACGCCGGGCCGGCCCACCCGGCCGGCGCGAGTCGGATTCCCAGCACCGCCCAGGCGCGGGTCGTGCCATGGCACCCAGCTCCCCCGCATCGGAAGAGCCGCACGACGAAGGCGCGGAGATCGTCCGGGCGGTGACACGGTGCTGGTGTCAGCGGTGGCCTAGCACGCCCCTTAGCCGCCTGGGCCGCGCGCGACGTCGACGCCTTCCGCTGACTGTCGCGCGGAGCCGATGGAGTGCGGCAGCACCAACGCCTGAGCGGCGATGACGCGTTCGCCGTCGAAGGTGAGTGCCGGCGACCCGTGCAGCTGGTAACCCTGGTCGAGAAGGGCGCTCACGCGTTTGCAGAACTCGGCGTCATCAGGTTCGGTGATGAGGCGGTAGCCGAACGGCCCGGCGAAATCTGACACCGCCGCATTGTGCCTGCCCGGTTCCGGTGTGGCCAACGGTCTGACAGGTCGGAGGCGGCCGGGGCCGCCAACGGCGGCCCCGGCCCCAGGATCAGCTCCCGCAGATGCCGTACGCGTTGAGGCTCCACGACCCGGCGAAGCCGTCGGCGTCCTCGTCCGCTCGCAACCGCACTGTGTTACCCCCGGTGATGTTGACCGCTGTCAGCAGCACCTGACCATTGCCGGCGTTGATGTCCGCGCCCGCGCTGTAGAGGCCCTTGCCGGCCGGGCACGCCTTGATCCGGTTGGAGGACGGGTCGCTCGCGCTCGTCCCCGTCGAGGAGATCCGCTCCAACCCGGCGGGCGCGGTGGCGCAGACCGCGATCGAGGTGGCGCTCCAGCCGGACGGCGAGGTGCCCTGCACCGGGACCGCCCGGACGGTCACCGACGTCAGATCGAACGACGGCACCACCTGGTCGAGCACGACGTCGCCCAGGCCGCTGTTGATCCGCCCACCCATGCCGATGACCTTCTTCGTCCCGCAGCTCGCCGTGACGAACTCCGTGCCGATCGCCCCGGTCGTGGCCACCACCTGGTACCCGGCCGGCGTGGTGGCGCACTGGGCGAGGGCCTGCAGTCCCCAGTCGCCGGTGAAGTTGACCGCGCCCACCTCCCGCATCGTCACGAAGAACCCGGTGCCGTTCGCCAGCGGCTCCAACCGGTCCAGCCCGACCCGTCCGGCGGCCGACGAACCGGCGAGGAGGAAGCCGCCGCCCCCGGTGACCACCTTGCCGGTCGGGCAGGACGCGAACGCCGACTTGTCCAGGCTGCTCTCCGCGGCCGACTGGGTGACCGTCTCCAACCCCGCCGGTTCCGCCGAGGCCGGTGCCGCCCAACCCATGCCGGCCACCACGGCCGCCGTCGACATGACGGCCGTCAGCACGCCCCGCCTCTTGGTTACTCGCATGTCGCTCTCCCTGTCCGCCTCGGCCGACATCAAGCCGGCCCGCCTCCCGCCCGGACCAACAGATCCGGCGACTGAGGAGAGCCTGGGCGGGGCCGCTTGTCGTCCGCTATCCGACCGCTTGGCGCCGGCCGTGCAGGGTCGTGTCGTCCCTAGACTGTGGACGTCCGAACACGACTGAACAGGAAAGCCATGCGGTGGTCCCTCCTCGGCCCCGTCCAGGTGACCGCCGGAGGGCGGGTCCTTCCCATCGACCGCCCTCAGCAACGCGCGGTGCTCGCGCTGCTGCTCCTCAACGCCGACCGTCTGGTGCCCCTCGGGCAGATCGTGTCGGCGCTCTGGGCCGAAGAACCACCCGCCAGCGCCCGGACCCAGGTTCAGGTCTGCGTCTCCCGAATCCGGTCGGCCCTGCGTGAGGTGGGAGCCGCCGACCTGCTGACGACCCAGGGCAGCGGCTACCGGCTCACCGTACCCATGGCCGAGCTGGACCTCGCCGAGTTCACCCTGGCGGTCGAGCGGGCCCGCGCCGAGGAGACAGCCGGCCGGCGGGCAGAGGCGGCGCGACTGCTGCGCGACGGCCTGGCGTTGTGGCGGGGGCCGGCGCTGGCCGGAGCGACCGGAGCCTTTGTCGACGCTGCCGCCACCGGCCTCGACGAGCAACGCCTGCTCGCATACGAGCGGCTCGCCGCCGTGGAACTCGGCCTCGGCCGGTTCGCCGCCACCGCGCGTGCCCTACGCCCCCTGGTCGCCGAGCATCCGCTGCGGGAGTCGCTGGTGGCCGGGTATCTGCTCGCCCTGGCCGGCTGCGGCCAGCGGGCCGCCGCGCTGCGGCTCTACACCGAGACCCGCCGCCACCTCGTCGACGAGTTGGGCGTGGAGCCCGGCCCCGAGTTGTGCGAGGCCCACCTGCGGGTGCTGCGGGGGCGGACGCCGGCCGAGCCCACCCCTGCGGAGCCCCAGGGCCCGTCTCCGGCGCAGCTTCCCGGCGCCCCCGCCTGGTTCACCGGCCGTGCGACGGCGCTGCGGCAACTGGACGCGCTGCTGCCCGCCGAACTGGCGGGAGCCGCCCGGAACGGCGGCGACGGCGATCCGGGCCGGGCGGTGGTCATCTCCGCCATCGCCGGCACCGCCGGGGTCGGCAAGACCACCCTCGCGGTGCACTGGGCCTACCGGGTCGCACACCGGTACCCGGATGGGCAGCTCTACGTCAACCTGCGCGGGTTCGACCTCGACGGCCGGGCCGTGTCGCCGGGCGAGGCGCTGCGCGGCTTCCTGGAAGCGCTGCACGTGCCGCCCCAGCGGATGCCCACCGACCTGCCCCGGCAGGCCGCCCTGTTCCGGACCCTGCTCGCCGACCGCCGGGTTCTGGTGCTGCTCGACAACGCCCGCGACGAAGAGCAGGTGCGGCCCCTGCTGCCCGGATCCCCCGGAAGCCTGGTCGTGGTGACCAGCCGCAATCGGCTCACCGGCCTGGTGGTGAACGCCGGGGCCCACCCGGTGACGCTGGACGTGCTTCGGCCGGCCGAGGCCCGGGAGCTGCTGGCCGGTCGGCTCGGTCGCGGGCGTGTCGGGCGCGAGGCGGCGGCGCTGGACGAGATCGTGCGCCGCTGCGCCGGCCTGCCGTTGGCCCTGGCCGTCGTCGCGGCCCGCGCCGTCGGGCAGCCCGACGTACCGCTGGGGGCGTTCGCCACCGAACTGCGGGACACCGACCCGGTTCGGCTCACCGCACTGGCCACCGGCGACCCCACGACCGACGTACGGGCGGTCTTCTCCTGGTCGTACCGGGCGTTGGACGCCGACCCGGCCCGGTTGTTCCGGCTGCTCGGGCTGCATCCCGGCCCCGACGCCGGACGGGCGGCGGTGGCCAGCCTCGCTGGCCTGCCGCCGGCTCGGGTCGAACCGCTGCTGGCCGACCTCACCCGGGCGAACCTGCTCACCGAGCGCACCCCCGGCCGGTACGCGATGCACGACCTGCTTCGCGCGTACGCCTCCGAGCTGTGTCGCGGCACCGACCCCGAGGCCGAGCGGAAGGCCGCCCGACGCCGCCTGTTCGACCACTACCTGCACGCCTCGCGCGCGGCGGACCACCTGCTCGACCCGTACCGGTTGGCGCGGCCGGCGGCGCTGCCTCCACCCGAGCCGGGTGTGACGGTGGGCGACCGTCCGGAGCACGCGTGGGCGATCGCGTGGTTCGCCGCCGAGCACCACGTCCTGCTGGCGTGTGTGGAGCAGGCAGCGGGCGCCGGCCTGGACCGGCACGTCTGGACGCTGGCGGCGGCCCTCACCACGTACCTCGATCGCAGCGGGCACTGGCCCGAGCTGGCCACCGCGCAACGGACCGCCCTGGCGGCGGCGCTGCGCCGGGGTGACCTGGCCGGTCAGGCCCTGGCGCACCGGGGTCTCGCCATCGCCTGCACCTGGTCGGGCGATCACGAGGCGGCGCACCGGCACTACCGGCGCGACCTGGAGCTGTACCGCGAGTTGGGCGACGACACCGGACGGGCGCACACGCACCTCGGGGTGAGCTGGGTGCTCGCACGGCAGGGCCGGCTGCGGGCGGCTCTCGACGAGACCCGGCTGGCCCTCGACCTGTACCGGGCCGCCGACTACCGGGTCGGGCAGGCCAAGGCGCTCAACAATCTGGGCTGGATGCACGCCCGGCTCGGCGAGCCAGGGCCGGCGCTGCACTGCTGCCAGGCGGCCCTGCGGCTGCACGAGGAGACCGGCGACCGGCACGGCGCGGCGCTGACCTGGGACAGCCTCGGCTTCGTCCACCACGGCCTCGGCGACCACGACCGGGCCGCGGACTGCTACCGGCGGGCGCTGGAGTTGCACCGGGAACTCGGCGACCGCTACGACGAGGCGGAGGTGTTGGACAACCTTGGCGACAGCCTGCAGGCCGCGGGTGACCTCGACGCCGCGCGGCGGGCGTGGCGAGAGGCGCTGACGATCTTCGACGAGCTGCGCCATCCGGACGCCGACCGCCCCAGGGTCAAGCTGGCCGCCCCGGCCGTCCCTGCGGCGTCAGCGGGCGGCGGGGAACCGTAGGTGACGTGGTACGCGCCACGCCGCCTCACGCTGACCGCTGCGCGGTGTCGCCGTCGCGGAGACGGTCCAACTCGGCGAGGTACATCGCCTGCATGCGGTCGTAGTGCCGGACCAGCAGCGCGACCTCCTCGACGCTGTAGCCCTCGACGAGTCGCTCGGCCCGCTCGGCGAACCGCTCGTACGGCCGCTCCAACTCGGCGCCCCGCTCCGGCCGCAGGGTGACGATCAACCGCCGCCGGTCCGCCGGATCGCGCTCGGCGGTCACGTAGCCCGCCTGCTGGAGCCGGCGGAGCATGCTGGTCACCGCCCCGGTGGTGAGGTTGGTTCGCTCGGCGACCTGCCCCGCGGTGGCGGATCCGACGTCCGCCAGGTAGTCCAGGCACTCCAGGTCGCTCACGGTGAGGCCCAGCCGCTCCGCGACGGCGTACCGGAACACCATGGACAGCCGCGACGTCTCCCGCCCGGCGCGCATCAGGTCGGTGATCGCGGACGCACGGGCCGGCTCGTGGGACATGCCGGCAATCATCCCTCCGGTACGGTGACCCGGTGCAGCCGAGGTAGCACGCGGGTCAGCACCCAGTGGGGTGCCGCCGCTCCCCCGGTGAGGCGGCGCATCAGCCTGGTCGCGGTGTCGACGGCCCGGAAGGCGTACCGCACCATCTCGTCCTGGTAGCTGGCGATCGCCTCCTCCACCGGCGCGCCGGCGGCCCGCGCCTCGACCAGCTTGTGGCCGAGCAGGGCGGCGTCACGCAGCGCTGTGTTGCCGCCGTGCGCGCCGAACGGCGGCATGACGTGCACGGCGTCGCCCATCATCGTTGCCCGGGGCACGGCCCACCGACGCGGGCGCTGGCCGGCGGCGAAGAGGTTGAGCACCGTGGCGTCCAGCTCGGCCGTACCGACCAGCCGTCGGATGACCGGGTGGAAGTCAATGCTCATCCCGGAGGCCAGTCTCCACAGCGTCAGCAGGTCGCCCCGGATGCCCATGGGCACCTCCTCCTGCCGGAGCAGCAGTCCCCACATCACGTAGTCGTCGCCGGTGGGCGCATAGCTGCCCGGGGCCAGGCGCGCGAACGCCTCCGACGGGCGTTCGCCGAACCGCATGGAGGTGAAGAAGAAGGCGCGGCCCGGCCGGTCGGCGATGGCCAGGACCCCGCTGCTGTGCAGCGCTTCCGGGATGATGCTCTCACCGTTGCGCCACAGGGGCGACCGGCCGTAGATACCCGCCATCAGGCTGTTCGCCGGGTTCGCGTCCGGCATGATCTGCGCGCGCAGCGCCGAGCCGACACCGTCCGCACCCACGACGACGCTTGCCGCCGCGGCGCCGCCGTCGGAGAACAGCAGCCGCGGCCGTGCCGGGTCACCGCTGTCGACCGCGACGGCGTCCTTGCCGTAGTGGATGCGCCCGTTCAGCCCGGACTGCAGGATCGACCGCAGGGTCAGCCGGTCGACCTGGCGGGTCGCGTGTGGCTCGTCCTTGAAGGTGATGGTGAATGCGTCCCGCAGCCGGCTGTCGGTGAAGCGTAGGTGCCCGCCGGGCTCGTCGCCGGTGGTCAGCGCCAGGTTGTACAGCGAGCGGGGCAGGCTCTCGCGCAGCGCATCCAGGCCGTACCGGTCGAGGATGATCCGATAGCCCTGCCGCCGGACGAAGGGGCCCGGGTCCCGTTCGTAGACGTGCACGTCGATGCCGGCGCGCATCAGGTACTGGGCGAGACAGAGGCCGGAGAGTCCGGCGCCGGCGATCGCCACCGAGAAGTCCGTCGATGTGTTCACGAGGATTATCTTAATGAGTAAGATGATTTGGGCAAGACCGCCGGCCGAGCCGAGGCAGACTCGCTGAAGTGCCGGCACGAGTGACAGGCATCGCTGAGTTTCGATGAATTTCGGCTCGCGCCTGGTGGGTTTCCGTGGGACTGCCCTAACCTCCATATATGGTCTCGCGTCGATCCGTTCTGCGGGCGGTCCCGCTCGCGGCAGCTGCCCTCACCGCCGCCCCGGGTGATCTTCGTTGGCCCGGCCCGCCGTCCACCTCGGCGGACACGGACCGCGTACCACCCGACCCGGCCACGATGCAGGCCACCGCCACCGCCGTTCGCGGCTTCACGGCCGACCTCTACCGCACCGTGGCGGCGACCCGGGCAGGCGGCAATGTGGTGTGCGCGCCGTACTCGGTCGGACTCGCGCTCGCGATGACCAGGGCGGGCGCCCGCACGACCACGGCGGACGAGATGGACACGGTGCTTCACGCGCCGCGTCCGCGCCCCTGCGCGCTCGACCACGGACTCAACACCGTCGAGCAGGCGCTCGCCGGCCGTTACCAGGACGGTGACGGAGTCAAGCAGCCTCGGCTGACCACCGCCAACGCGCTGTGGACGCGCCTCGATCTGGTCCTGCGACCCAGGTTCCGGGACACCCTGGCCGGCTATTACGGTGCCACGCCACGACCGGTCGACTTCCGCGGCGCGCCCGAGGTAGCCCGACAGGAGATCAACACCTGGGTGTCCGATCGGACCAACGCGAAGATCCCAGAGCTGTTGCAGTCCGACGCCGTGAGCCCCGACACCAGCCTGATCCTGACAAACACGCTCTACCTCAAGGCGGCCTGGAAGTACCCGTTCACTACGGCGGCCACCGCGACGGGACCGTTCACCAGAGATGACGGGACCGTCGTCGACGTCCCGACCATGCGCGGTCCGTTCGACCGGATGGGCTACCTCGAGGGAGACGGCTGGCGCGCAGTCGACGTGCCGTACGCGGGCGACGGGCTTGCCATGGCCATCGTCATGCCCACCCGGGACGATCTCGCCACGGTCGAGGCGAGCCTCGATGCGACCTGGCTGGGCGCGTTGCTGACCGGGTTCCAGATCACCGACGTCGAACTGCGCCTGCCCCGGTGGACGTTCCGCCTGCCAGCCGAGCTTCGTGCCGCGCTGAGCAGCCTCGGCATGCCCACCGCGTTCACGTCACAGGCCGACTTCACCGGCATGAGCACCCAACCGGCCCTGTCCATCGACGACGTGGTGCACGAGACGTTCATCGCGGTGGACGAGAAGGGTACCGAGGCCGCAGCCGCGTCGGCCGTCATCGTCCGGCCGCCGTCGATCCCGCAAGGGCCGCAGTTCTTCGTCAACCGGCCATTCCTGTACGTCATTCACGACCGGCTCACCGGCGTACCGCTGTTCCTCGGCCGGGTCCACGACCCGCTGGCCGAGGGCCCAGCCTGAGCGGACGGGACCAACGGAGAAGGCCAACGCGCCGCAATCGGTAACCAGCTAGCTGGCCGAGTGGGCTTTTTCTTCCGCGCCGACGACTTCGACGCCGCTTACCGGCTGATGGTCGAGGCCGATGTCACCTTCGTCCGGGAACCGCGGACCGAGCCGGCAGCTTTGGCGAATACTCCGTGCCACGAATGCGATGGCAGCGCCCCGTAGGATTCCTGTCATGAGTTGCTTCGCCGCTTGGCGTATTCGCCACTGAGGGTCGGCTCGCCGCCGTTCCGGCCGCCGGCCGGCCATCTGATGCCCGGTTTGTTGGCTTTCAGGACCTCAGCTCGAGAGGCACACTCACATGCGTATCCGCTCGTTCCTTCAGCATGACCTGGCCCGGCTCACCGAACTGACCATCGAGACGTTCGGACCGTTCTACGAAGACTCCTTCCGCCCTCTGCTGGGCGAGGTCGTCTTCACCAACCAGCACGGCAAGTGGCGCGACGACTACGTCAAGCAGGTTGCCGAGCTCCATGACCCCGCCGCGCACCGGTACGTTGCGGTCGCCGAGAGCAACGGCACCATCGCCGGCTACGTGGCCTGGGCGGTAGAGCCTCAGTGCCGCAATGCCAACGTCACCATCCTCGCCGTGTCCGCGGAGCACCGCCGGCTCGGCGCGGGCACCGTGCTGTGCGAGCATGCGTTCGCGGCGATGCGGGAACTCGGCGCCGAGGTCGTCATGATCGGCACGGGCGGGGACGAGTTCCATGCGCCCGCCCGAGCCCTGTACGAAGCACTGGGCTGCACGCCGCTGCCGGTCGCCGTCTACTACCGGGAACTCTGATCTGATCCGGGCGGGGTGCGGCGACGCACCCCGCCCGGTCACAGCGTCTTCCATCTGGACACTGCCTGCTCAACACCCGCCGCCCGCCCAGATCGGTCAACGGCGCACCCGATAGCGCAGGTGAAGCACCCGGTTGCCCTGAATCACCACGTCAGGATCCCCCAACAGGTGCTGCGCGTGGACCGACCCGAAGTAGCGCTTTCCGGACCCGAACACCACGGGTACGACGTCCATGCGCACCTCGTCGACCAGGCCCGCGGCAAGCACCTGACCGCCGACGTCGCCAGCGGCGACCTCGACGATGCGGTCACCCGCGAGCTCCTGCGCCTTGGCCACGGCTGCCGTGACACCGTCGACGAAGTGGAACGGCGCTTCGGGGTCCCAGCCCTCGGGTTTCGGCCGGTGCGTCACGACGACCACGTGGTCGATCCCGCTCGGCGGCTTACCGTCCCAGCCGTCGGTCATGTCGAAGACGTGGCGGCCGGCGATCGTCACCCCGATCCGGTCCCAGTACGGCCGGACGTAGTCGTAGGACGTCTGTGACACCTTCAACGCGCCGCTCTCGTCCAACGGGACGTCACCGCTGGTCAACCAGTCGAACAGTGGTCCGGGCTGGTCGTTCTCGTCCGCGATGAAGCCGTCCACCGACACCGAGCTGTACATGACCACGTCGCCCATCGGCGCGCTCCTCTGCTTGGGGATGCCCTCAGGTTAGAGTTCCGTGGACTGTCGCTCTTGTAAGGAATCAATCGCTCGGTAGCGGCCAGCCGTCCAGCACGTGACCAGGATGTTCGCGCAGGAACCGCCGCCGGACCTCGACGTACCGGGTGGGTGTGAGCCCGGTGAAGGCCCTGAACTCGTGGCCGAAGTGGGCCTGGTCGAAGTAGCCGGCGCCACCGGCGAGGTCGGCCCAGTCGATCGGCTCGGCGGGGTTGATCGAGAGCACGGTGGCGGCGAAGCGGTAGGTGCGGGCAAACCGTTTCGGTGTGACGCCGACGAGTTCCTTGAACCGCCGCGCGAGGTGAGTGCTGCTGACACCGGCGGAAACCCTCAGGTCGTCGATCGCCACCGCCCCACTGGTCGCGGCGATGATGCGGCTCGTATGGCGGACCAGCCCCAGGCCGGCCGCGTCGCCCAGCCGTCGCATCAGCTCGTCCTCAAGCAGCGTCAGCATCTCGTGGGGTCCCTCGGCCGTGGCCAGCCGGTCTCGCAGCTCAGCGATGGCGGGCCGGCCCCACACCTGCTCCACCGTCGCCGGCCGGTCACACAGCTCCACCGCGGGCATCGGCAGGAACGGTGCCATCCCCCACGGCTTGAAGTGCACGCCGACGGACCGGGTCCGGAGTGGGTAGCCGAAATCGAACGCACGGGTGGGCGTGGTGACCACGCAGCCGTCGGCGTACTCGGCCGTCTGGACGTCGGCGCCGGCGCGGATGCGGAACGGTGCCCCGAGGTTGACGATGAAGAACGCCGCCGGACTTGCCGGCAGCGTCAGCCGGGCGTACGGCGGCGCACCCTCCAGGTAGTAGAGGTCGTCGATCAGCCCGTCCAGCGGCGGTCGCGGCACTCTGGACACGTACTCCACGCCCACAGTATCGCTGGCGCCGCGGGACACTGAGCTGTCCACCACGCAGAGCGACCGCATCGTCGCTGATCTCAAGAAGCACCCGCACCACCTGCCCACCTCGTGGGCGCAGACGGCCCGGCTCGATGTCAGGTCACTCCTGCGGCGCAATCAGTCGGTCGTCGGTGACGTCGTGGACCGTGATCGCCTCCACCGGGCACGAGTCGGCGGCGTCGAGGATGACGTCGTCCGGGGCGACGACGTCGGTCAGCGGCGTGGACCGGCCGTCGACCAGGCGGAAGTGCTCGGGCGCGGTGCCGGCGCAGATGCTCGTGCCGATGCAGCGGCCCGAGTCCACCCCGATTCGCCAGGCGGTGCTCACCAGGCCACCGGCATGCCGAGCAGGCCCCGCACCAACATGCCCCGCTTCCACCGCAGTTCGGTTTCCGGTACGGCGAGCCGCAACCCGGGCAGGCGAGTCACGAGGGTGGCGACGGCGACCTGCAACTCCATGCGGGCCAGCTGCGCGCCGACGCAGTGGTGTACGCCGTGCCCAAAGCCCAGGTGCGGGTTCTGCTCACGCGCGAGATCCAGCCGGTCCGGGTCGGCGAAGACGGTACCGTCCCGATTCGCCGACGACAGTGAGCCGAGAACCGGCTCACCTGCCCGGACCAGCACCCCGCCGACCTCGACGTCCTCCTTGGCGTACCGGGCGAATGAGGAGCCGACGCCGAGCGGCACGTACCGCAGCAGTTCCTCGACCGCGGCCGGCACCAGCGACGGGTCGGCCCGCAGCCGAGCGAGCTGGTCCGGGTTGTGCAGCAGGACGTAGACGAAGTTGGGGATCTGCGTGACTGTGGTCTCGTGGCCGGCCGCGAGCAGCCCTGCGGCCAGCTCCACCAGCTCGGTCTCGCTGAGCCGATCCTGGTTCTCGTCGCGGGCCCGCACCAACGCGCCGAGCAGGTCGTCGATCCCCGGCTCGCGGCGGCGCTCGGCGACCAGACCACCGATGTAGCCCCAGAGGTTGTTCAGGTACTCCTGGATCGTCTCCGCGGGCAGGGAGGTGGTCGAGACGATCGCCTCGGACCAGATGTGGAAGCGGTCGCGGTCGGCGTACGGGACCCCGAGCAGCTCACAGATCACCTGGATCGGCAGCGGCGTGGCGACGTGCTCCACCATGTCGGCCGGAGGACCGAGCTGGACCATGTTGTCGACCAACGCGTCGGCGATCTCCTGGGTTCGGGGTCGCAGCGCCTCCACCCGACGTGCCGTGAACGCCTTCGCCACCAGCCGGCGCAGCCGGGTGTGATCGGGCGGGTCCATTGTCAGCATGCCGCTGTACTGCTGGCGCGGGGTGAGCCGGGGCTCGTCGCGCTGGACGGCCGGGGCGCGGCCGAACCGCACGTCGCCGAGGACCGTACGGACGTCCTCGTACCGGGTGGCGAGCCACGCCTCCTCGCCGTAGGGAAGCTTCACCCGGGTCATCGGTTCGTTCTCGCGCAGCTCGCCATAGGTCGGATCGACGACCAGGCGGTCGGGCACACTGAACGGGTACGGCCGCGCGGGCGGGAGGCTTCGGCTCTCGGTGGTCTGCGCGCTCTCCGTCATCCGGATTCCCTTCGTCGAGACGGCGTGGATCCTCAGGTCGGCACCACGTTCGTAGCGGCGCCGGATTGCCGGCGTCCAGGGCTTGCGGACGGAACACATCAACGCTCAGTAATCCATCGATGTCGGATCGTAGCGGGAGATGTCGATGATCGCCATGGAGGCCGGTCCGCGTCGCCGAGGTGCGGCAGCAAGGCCGCACCCCGGCGGAGAGCCTCCGAGCCACCCGGGCCTCAGATCAGCAGCCGAGCCGCTTGCTCGAGAGGGCGATGTCGTCGATCCAGAGGTCAAACTCGCCCGGCGTCGTGCCGCCCTGGTAGAGCTGCCAGCCGATCTTCACCGTGTCGACCGTCGGCAGGACAAAGGGCACGTTGTTGCCACCGTGGTCGGTCGTGGAGGCTGTCAACTCCGGGTTCGCCACGCCATCGATCCACACCTCGACGCGGTTGTCCGCCGAGTCGATCTTCCACTCGAAGCACTGCCAGGTGTCCTCAGCGACCGGGGCGGACTCCCGCCAGTTGGTCCAGTCGCCGGTCGGACCGCCGTCGGCGCCGATCCCCCAGAAGGTTCCGGGGACCGTGGGCGCGTACTGCCCACCGATCGGACGGACGACCTCCGCGCTGCCGGTGCCGGTCGCTTCCACCAGCGTGAAGTGCGCCCAGTCCGGGGCCGTGGGGAAGGCGTCGACGCGCAGACGCATCCGGCCGTAGAAGCGGTTGCCCGGCGCGGCGAAGTCGTCGACGCGCAGGAACGCACGTCCGTTGTCAACGGTGTGGATGTGCAGCGCCTGGTTGCCACGACGGGCACGTTCGACGGTGAGCGTGCCGTGGCGGGTGTCGACGCCCCAGTTCAACGTGCTGGGCCCTCCGGGAGGCAGTCGCTCGAAGTCCTCACAGAAGAGCAGACCACGGGGGCACGAGGGCCGGGAGGCCGCCGATGCCCCGGCCGGGACGCTGCCGACTGCGGCGCCGAGGATCAGGGCGGCGCTGAACACAGCGAGAAATCTGCGCATTGTCATCCTCCAGGACGGCTGGCCTCCCACCGCAGGGGCCGGGCCAGCAGGAATGTTCCGGTCATGCGACGCTGAGGCGCACCCGCTCGCACCGCTGCGGCGCGGTTGCCTCCGCACTGCGGCGATCCGAGCCATTCCGGCACGACCGCATCAGCGTCGATCGCATTGATAGGCGTCATTATAAGTGAAGCCGACCTGCCGCTCGCCAACTGCCCCTGAGTTGGGCGTTGACTCGAAGCCAGGAAGACGTAACGCTGTGGAAGCGCTCCCATCGACGAGCCTCCTCTGCGAAAGGAATGCTCGTGCGTCCCACCACAGCTCTACTTCCGGTCGTGCTCGCCACGGCCCTCGGCGGTCTGGCCCTGCCGGAGCCCGCCCTGGCCGCGGCCGGCCCGGCGCTGGCCGTGGACACCACTGCCGCCCGGCACCAGATCAGCCCGTACATCTACGGCATGAACTTCGCCGACCAGGCCCTCGCCAGCGACCTGCGGTTGCCGGTGCACCGCTACGGTGGCAACGCCACCACCCGCTACAACTTCCGTGCCGACACCACCAACCGCGCGTCGGACTGGTACTTCGAGAACATTCCCAACGACAACCCGAGTCCGGGCGACCTCCCGGAGGGCTCGGAGAGCGATCGGTTCGTGCAGCAGAACAAGGCCACCGGCGCCGCCACGGTCATGACGGTGCCGATGCTCGGCTGGATCGCCAAGGACCGGTCGCGGGCGTGTGGCTTCAGCGTCGCCAAGTACGGCCCGCAGGAGGCCACCGATCCCTGGGCACCGGACTGTGGCAACGGCAAGAAACCGGACGGGACGCTGGTCACCGGCAACGATCCGAAGGACACCAGCGTCGCCGTCGGTCCGGAGTACGTCACCGACTTCGTCAGCCACCTCAAGGGGCAGTTCGGCGCCGCCACCGACGGCGGGGTCCAGTTCTACAACCTGGACAACGAGCCGGACCTGTGGCAATCCACCCACCGCGACGTCCGCCCGACCGGCATGGGATACGACGAGCTACGCGACCGCACCTACGAGTACGCCGCCGCGATCAAGGCTGCCGACCCCGGCGCGAAGACGCTCGGTCCGGTCGGCTGGGGCCTCAACTCGATCATCTTCTCGGGCCTCGACCAGGACACCTGCTCACGCACCGGATGCTGGTCGAACCCACCGGACAAGGCCGCGCACGGCGGCCAGGACCTCGGCCCGTGGTACCTGGACCGGATGCGCGAGTACGAGCAGCAGCACGGCACCCGCATCCTCGACTACTTCGACGTCCACCTCTACCCGCAGCAGTCCGGCGTGCTCGGTGACGCGGCCGGCGACGCCAACACCCAGGCGCTGCGGCTGCGCTCGACCCGCCAACTCTGGGATCCGACCTACGTGGACGAAAGCTGGATCAACAGTCCGGTCCGGTTCATCCCGCGCCTGCGCGAGTTGGTCGACCAGCACTACCCGGGCACGAAGGTCGCGATGACCGAGTACAACTGGGGTGGCTTCGGGTCGCTCAACGGCGCCCTCGCCCAGGCTGACGTACTCGGCATCTTCGGCCGCGAAGGGCTCGACCTGGCCACCCTCTGGACCGCGCCCACGGCCGACCAACCGGTGGCAAACGCGTTCCGCGTCTACCGCAACTACGACGGCAAGGGCGGCGCGTTCGGCGAGACCTCCGTCCAGGCGACCAGCGCCGACCAGGGCAAGTTGGCGGTGTACGCCGCCGAGCGCAGCGCCGACAAGGCCCTCACGGTGGTCGTCGTCAACAAGACCGGCGACGACCTGACCAGCCCGGTCACCCTCACCGGGGCCTCCGCCAGCACCGCTCAGGTCTACCGCTACAGCGGGGCGGATCTCACCGGCGTCGTCCGGGAGGCAGACCTTCCGGTGACCGCCGGCGGCCTCACGGCCACCTTCCCGGCCAACTCCATCACCCACCTGGTGCTGCCGCGCGGCACCACGCCCGGCGACACCCAGGCCCCGACCGTCCCGGGCAAGCCCACCGCCGGCACGATCACCGGCGACAGCGTCGCGCTGACCTGGACGCCGTCCACCGACAACACCGCCGTCACCGGCTACGACGTGCACCGGGTCGACACCGCCGGCACCGTGAAGGTGGGCAGCGCCACCGGCGCCGCGTACACCGTGACCGGGTTGACGCCGGACACCCCGTACACCTTCGTGGTGACCGCCCGCGACGCGGCGGGCAACGTCTCGGCGGCCTCGCCCGGCCTGACCGTGCGGACCGCGCCCACCGCCCCGACCGGCGGCTGCACGGTCGCCTACACGGCGAACAGTTGGCCGGGCGGCTTCACCGCGACACTGACTATCAAGAACACCGGCACCACCGCTGTCGACGGCTGGAACCTCGCCTTCGACTTCCCCACTGCCGGCCAGAAAGTCAGCCAGGGCTGGTCGGCCACCTGGAAACAGAGCGGAACGAGCGTCACCGCGGACAGCATGAGTTGGAACGGCAGACTCGCCCCCGGCGCGTCCACCAGCATCGGCTTCAACGGCACCTGGAGCGGCACCAATCCGGCGCCGACCGCTTTCAACCTCAACGGTCAGCGCTGCGGGTGAGCTGAGAAATCCCAATCCCCGCGCCGACGGAGCAGGCCGGAGGGGTCGGGGTGCAGCAGCACCCCGGCCCCTCCGCTCTTGATCGGCCGTCCGGGCCAGACCCGTGGCCCGACCCCGAGCACCGCCGTTGCCGCCCAGGAGGTCAGTCCTCGTCGGCCTTCTTCTTGTCACGGTTCATGGCCAGGTCGAGCGCGAGGACGCTACCGATGATGAGCAGCGGGTCCACGCCGGCGGTGACCTGCACGGCGTAGGTGTCCCGGATCGTCAGCCACCGCTTGGAGACCGAGGCCACCTCGGTGCCGTCGCGTTCGATCACGTACTCGTGGTCGAGCAGGTCACCCTTCATCTCCAGGTCGTCCGGCCCCGGCACGTCGATGGTGAACTTGTCGCGGAACGGCGTGAGCAGCTTCTTGCGGACCTCAGCGGCCTTCTCGCCGCCGATGCGGATCTCGTACGTGGGACGCAGCGCCACCAGGTGCCGGTGCAGCGTGGCGACCTCACGGCCGGAGGCGTCCTCGATGACGACCTTGTCGCGGACGCTGAGCACCTTGCCGTCGACGTGGAAGACCTTGGTGCCGTGCTCGTCGAGCACGTCGAAGTCGTCGCCGATCGAGAAGAACCGCTCCTTGATGACAAACATGAGTCGATTCTCCCCCACCGCACACCGAAGTGCTGGCCGGGCAGACTGGGGCACCGCCAGCGATCGGCTCGCCTAGACTCCCCTGGGTGATCGTGCGGAGGGCCAGCGCGGCAGACGTGGGGGCGCTCGCGGAGCTACGCGGCATCGACGAGGGCAGACTCAGCGCGTACACCGACTGGGTGGCCTCCCACAGGGAAACACATCTGCCGTTCATCGCCGAGATCGACGGGGACGTCGTCGGCGCTGCCTGGCTCCACGTCGCAGCACGAGTGCCCAGCAACGATTCGCTGGATCGCCGGTACGGCGACATCCAGTCCGTCGAGGTCCGCGAGGAGTACCGCAACCGCGGCATCGGCGGTGCTCTCGTGACCGCGATCCTGACCGAGGCCCGTGCCCGAGGGCTGCTGCACGTAACCGTCCATTCCGGTCGCCGCGCTGTCGACTTCTACCTGCGCAACGGCTTCAGCCACCACCGCCAGATCCTGCTCTGGGAGCCGACCGGTTCCTGAGGCGCCGGGTCAGCCCGCCTGGCCACCGGAGCGCCCGGATGTTCGGATAGCCCGTGGCCCCAAGCGACGGGACCCTGCCCGTGACGGCCTCTGACCAGCGTGGAATGTGGTCGTCCTGCCGCCGGGGGTCCACTCTGGCAAGCTGTCCCAGTGATGGTCGGTGATCTGTTGGACGGCAGGTATCAGGTCGAGAGCCGTCTCGGCGCTGGCGGCATGTCGGTCGTCTGGCGGGCGTGGGACCGCGTCCTCGAACGTGGGGTGGCAGTCAAGGTCCTGGCCGGCGCGCAGGCCGCCGCCCGAGGCGCGCGGCAACGCGTCCAGGCAGAGGCCAGGGCCGCAGCGGGGCTCTGGCACCCGCACGTGACGAGTGTGTACGACTATGGCGAGCACACCGACGCCGCCGGCCGCCAGGTCTCGTACGTGGTGATGGAACTGCTGCCCGGCGAGACCCTGTCCGAGCGCCTTGCCGCCGGTCCGCTGCCGCCGACCGTCGCGATGCGGACGTGCGCGCAGGTCGCCGAGGCGCTCGCCGCCGCGCACGAACGCAAGCTGGTGCACCGGGACATCAAGCCGTCCAACGTGATGCTGACACCGGCCGGTGTGAAGGTGGTCGATTTCGGTATCGCCACCACAGCGGGTCGGCCGGAGCTTGAGGCGGACGGACAACTGTTGGGCACCGCGGCCTACCTCGCACCGGAACGGCTCGCCGGTGGCACTGTCCTGCCCGCTTCCGATGTCTACGCGCTCGGGCTGTTGCTGTACCGAACGCTGACCAACGAGCTGCCCTGGTCGGCGGAGACCCCCACGCAGATGTTGACGGCTCACGTGTACGTCGATCCGGCGCCGCTGCCGGATGTCGAGGGCGTGCCACCGGAGGTTCACCGCCTCCTCGACCGTTGCCTCGCCAGGGATCCGGCGGATCGACCGGACGCCGCAGAGGTGGCCGCAGCCCTGCACGGTTTCGCCGATGACGCCGAGCGCCGGGTGAAACAGGCGGCGCAGTCGGCATCCGTCTCGCCCGTGTCGGCTCCGCCTACCGCCGACCCCTCTACCGGCCGGCGTCGCCGCATCCCAAATGCCGCGTTGATCCCCGTTCTCATGGCGACGGCAGCGACCGTCTCGCTCCTGCTCCCTCAGTTCGTACCTGTCGATGGCAGGTCGGGCGGCATCGCCACACGTGAGGGTGCCGCCCCGCCCGACGCTGCCCTCGATGTGTCTGCCACCGAGACACCTGCTGCCCGGCAGACGTCCGCGGAGCCCACACCAGTCTCGCGACCAAGCCGCACGGTGGCCGCTCCGGCTGGGCCTGTTGAAGCGAGCGCCGGAGCCGGTTCATCGGCCGGCCCTGGCCCTACGACGTCACCCAGTGCCGGCCAGTCGACGGTCCCGTCCAGTGCCGCGCCGGCGCCGACCTCCCCGAAGCCAGGTACAGCCCTGCGGGCACTCGGTGGTGTGGTGACTGTGCTCTGCACCGGCGATCAGGCTCGCGTTGTGGACGTCGCTCCCGCCCCCGGCTACCGCCTCAAGGATTACCACCCCGGGCCGGTCAAGGAGATCCAGGTGGTGCTGCTGTCCGCGGGCAACAGGAGCGAGATCAAGGCGCGGTGTGACCACGGCACGCTGTTGCCGAAGATAAGGGAGAGCCGTCAGTGAGCTGACGACACGCTCCGTAGTGGTGACATTGCACCGACCGACTGGTGACGCACTTCGGAGCCGGGCGGGCATTTCCGGTCATCAGGTCGACTGAGGCTGCGGGTGGGCGAGGTACTTGGTGATGCGGAGCAGCACGCGATCCTGTGGCCCGGCGACGAAGGCCGCCGCGTCGGCAAGTGCGGCGATCAAGGGCAGCCCACGGCCGCCGACGGTGAGCGGGTCGGGCAGGTCGACGTCGAGCCGTCCAGCGCCGTTGGGACTACTGCCGCGGTTGCCGACCTCAAGTAGGCATAGCTGATCGTCGATATCGATGGTGATGTCGACGGTGCTGTCGAGATCGGCGTGCATCACCGCGTTGGCGCATGCCTCGCTGATCAGCACGGCGAGGTGGCCACGAGACTCCTCGGTGGCCTCGGTGAGGCTCAGCAGGGTGACGAGTGTGTGGCGGGCTCGGGTCACCGAGGTCGGCTGCCGCGGCAGCGACAGCATCATGGTCACGCGCATCGCGAAGTTCCTCCTCGGCCCGTACGCAACCGCGCCGGGCTGAAGCGGGACGCACCGGTTGTTGTCAGCCTTACCCGGGGTTGCTGAGCTGAAACGGTCAAGATGTCCGCTCGACGTACGCCGGCCGGCGGCGCTTCGCCCGCCGGCAGAATAGAGTATGCGGGGATCATCGGCGTGGGGAGTGTGTCGTGGACTTGCTGTTGTCGGCCCGGCCGGGCCGGGGTTGCACCGTGCTTGAGGTGCGCGGCGAGCTGGACATGGCGACGTCTCCGCAGTTGCGCGAGGGTCTGCAACGGTTGGTTGACGCCGGTGAACAGCAGGTAGTGGTGGATCTGGCCGGGGTGGGTTTCATGGATTCCAGCGCCCTGGGTGCGCTGGTGGTGATGTTCAAGGCGATGCGTGTCGCCGACGGACGGTTGTCCGTCGCTGCGGCGCAGCCCGCCGTGCGTAACGTGCTGACGGTCACATCAGTGGATCGGGTCATCGACGTGTATGACAGCGTGCGGGCCGCTGAAGCGAGCGTGCCGTCCGCGGATGACGCGACGGGCCGGTAGATCAGTCAGGCAGCGCGGCACTGGCGCGCGCCTGGTCGGCGCCGGCACTGCTCCGCCGCTCCTCGCTGTGCCCGCCGTGCCAGTCCAGAATGAACAGCGTGGCATCGTCGGCCAGGGTCGGTCCGCTGACCTCGAGCGCGGCGTCGGCCAGGGCCCGGACAGCCTCACGCGGATGCAGGTGAGCAATCGACCGCAGCATGTTCGGCAGATCCAGTTTGGCGGCGTTACGCTCCCGCATGCCATCGGTGAGCACTACCAGACGGTCGCCGGGTCGCAGCGTGATCTCGCCATCGTGGTAACCGGCCCCGGCGAACATACCCAGGGGGAAGTTGGCCGGTAGCGACAGCGTCCGGACGTCCCCGTCGCGCACCAGCAGCGGCGGCACGTGCCCGGCGTTGAGCAGCGCGCACACCCCGGTACGCAGGTCGAGACGGCCGAGGATCGCAGTGATGTAACTGCCGGGCACCGCGGCGTGTTCGGCCACGTCGGCATCCGCGGCGTCGGCCTGTGCCACCAGATCAACCGCGCCGCGGCGGCGGCTGTTACGCAGGCTGCCCACGCCCAGGGTGGCGGTCAACGCGCTGGCCACCCCGTGGCCCATCGCGTCGGTGACGCTGAAATGCAGCACGTCTCGGGCAAGGCTGTAATCGAAGGTGTCCCCGCCGACGCTGGCGGCGGGCTCCAGCCAGCCGGACAGAATGAACGCACTGCTCTCACAGGTGAACGAGGCCGGCAGCAGGCGGCGCTGGATCTCGCCGGACAGGGTGAACGGGGTTGTGCGTTGCCCCCACTCGAACAGGTCGGTGTACCGCCGGTTGGCGATCACGACGAACGCCAACACGTGCGCCGTGCGGGCGATCTCCTGCAGTGTCGCCGGGGCGGGCTCGTCAGGCAGGATCATCTCCAGCAGACCGATAGCCTCACCACGGTCGGTCACCGGCGCCAACACCGTCCATCCGTCAGGCTGCGCGAAAACCTGCGCCGTCTGGCTGCGTAGCGCCTGCTCGGCGGGGCCGTTGTCGAACGGCATCACAGTGGCAACCTCGTCACCGTCCCGGCGGCCGTCACCGGCACCGTCGAGCGGCACATGGGCCAACCGGACCAGCGCCCGACCGCTGAGGTCCGCGATCAGGAATGACACGCTGCGCGCACCCAGCGCCGCACCGAGTTCCCGGGTGACCGCCTCGACCGCCTCGACCGGCGAGGCGTTCTCCGCCGCGTCCAACATCTGCGTCATGATCCGTCCTCGACTGGTCCGCACTGACAGAGCCTACGAGACCCGCCGGCCATCGCCGAGCACAAGGACCGCCACCGCCGCGCTGCCAGCCCAGCGGACCGAAGTCAGGCGTACAGGTGGCCTGGGCTGCGGATCCTCAGCCCGGGGACTTCCCAGGAAGGCGGTCAGGCAGTGCGTTGCTGCTGGGTGAGTTGGGCGAGAGCCTGGTGCAGGGCAAGCGTCGCTTACATCCGGGTACATGCGAACCACCGCCCGCAGGTTGCCGTCAACTAAGAAGATTCTCGAAATCTCTGGACGCCCCTACGCTCAACGCCCACCCGGCCCGCGGTCGTCAGTGCTCGGTGATGAGTGCGGGAAACCAGCTGACGTCCTCAGGGGTGCCGTCATGAGTGCCGTGGTTGTTGTTGGCCATGTCAGCGACTCGTTGTGCGTCGTCGAGGGAGGTCAGCAGCGCGGCATCTCCCGTCCGGATGCCGAGTTTGTCGCGTGCCTGGGTATCCAGTCGGTAGCAGAGCCAGCTGTGGAAGCGGCCGGTGTCGAAGCCGAGTACCTCGAACCCGAGAGTTCTGCCGGGTGGAGCGGCCACAGGTTGCGCGAGGTTCGTCCGGATCGGATGCGGAAGGTCGCCGATCCACATCTCCACCATGGCCGCCAGTTCGGTGGCCACCGTAACCGTCACGCTCGTGCTAAGCACATGAGCGGTGCGGGAGTCCGAAGGCCGGTGCCTGACGGCATCAGCTGCCTGTTGAAGGGATCGGTACCACGGCTCGATCAGAGGCTGTAGCCACGGCTCGATGCCCCGCTCCGCCGGGAAGAGATCGGCGAGGCAGTCGCTGACAGTGGGGACGGCGCGCGGAGGGTCGGCGGTCCAGTCCTGTTCGGCTGGGTTCCAGGGGAAGCCGGCCACGAACCCGGCCAGTATCCAGCTCTCGGTGCGCGTCACCTGCCCATGATGGAACGAGGCCAAGGTCTGGCGCAGAGTATTGTTCGCTGGGTCGCCACCTACCCCTACGGGATCGACGACACATCATCTGCTACGGTAACCAAGTTGCAGTTTTGATTTCCGTAGACGTTTTCCAGCGCCTGATGGGTCATCTGAACCCACCCAGGCGCTTTTCGTTTTTCGTGTCGTTTCGACGCGGGTGATCAACGCGGCGGCGTAAGGGTCCGCACAGTGCGGTCTCTAACAGCCTGCGAGGAGCAGACATGACTACAGGTACCGTGAAGTGGTTCAACGCCGACAAGGGCTTCGGCTTCATCAGCCCGGACGACGGTGGCGCCGACGTCTTCGCCCACTTCTCCGCGATCTCGGCGAGCGGCTTCCGCAGCCTCGACGAGAACCAGAAGGTGGAGTTCGACATCACCCAGGGCCAGAAGGGCCCGCAGGCGGAGAACATCCGCCCGCTCTGATCCACACGCTACGAACGGCGGCCCGACTGATTCAGCGGGCCGCCGTTCGGCGTTTCATGCGTCCACCACGGCGTCTCACCATGGCCCGAGGGACGGCAAGGTACGTCTGCGCGATCCGCCAGGAGTCAGCATCACGTCACCGGAGGACATCATCTTCACCGTCAACGCCATCGCCGCGCCGTCCGCCAGCGAACCGCTCGTGCGTACGACTATCGAACGGCGGGACCTGGGCCCACACGATGTTCTCATCGACATCCGCTACGCCGGCATCTGCCACTCTGACATCCACACCGTGCGCGGTGACTGGGGCAGCGTTCCCTACCCGCTCACCGTCGGCCACGAAATCGTCGGCCGAATCACCGAGGTCGGCGCCGACGTCACCCGCCACACGGTCGGCGACCGCGCCGGTGTCGGCTGCATGGTCAACTCGTGCCGCGAGTGCGAGAACTGCCGCACCGGAAACGAGCAGTACTGCCTCAAGGGCAACACCCAGACGTACGCGAGCGTCGACCGCGACGGCTCCGTCACCCAGGGCGGGTACTCGACCCATGTGGTCGTGAACGAGGACTTCGTGCTGCGGGTGCCGGAGACCATCCCGTACGAGGCGGCCGCGCCGATGCTGTGCGCGGGCATCACCACGTACTCTCCGCTGGCGCACTGGAATGCCGGTCCCGGCAGGAAGGTCGCCGTGGTGGGCCTGGGCGGCCTGGGCCACATGGCTGTCAAAATCGCCGCAGCGATGGGTGCCGAGGTGACAG
>NZ_JBEYSL010000048.1:0-22504 GCF_040642735.1 Micromonospora sp. NPDC047753
CGGTCAGCCGACGCCCGTCGCGACGGTCGCCGGTGGCACGGTCCCGGACGGCGCGGTCGTGGTGGGCACGCCCACGAGTTCGCCGCTGGTGGGCCGCACCATCGCGACCGGCGACCTGGCGAAGGTGGGCGACGAGGGCTACCTCGTCCGGTCGGTGTCGAGGGGCGGCACACGCTTCACCGTCATCGCCGGCGACACCGACCTCGGTGCGCTGTACGGCACCTTCGCCTTCCTCCGGCTGCTACAGACCCGGAAACCCATCGATCACCTCCGCGTCGGGGAGTCACCGAAGATCAAGCATCGGTTGCTGAACAACTGGGAGACCGAGCGTCTCTACGCGGGCAACAACGCCTCCGGGCTGGGCGGGCTGAACGGGGAGAGCGGGGCGATCTTCAACTTCGCCGCGACCGGTGCCAGCGCGGGCCGCAACCTGCCGGTCATTCTCGACCGCTACCTCGTCATGGCCCGCGCGTTGGCGTCCCTGGGCATCAACGGCATCACCATCAACAACGTCAACGCCGACAACGCGTACCTGACGAGCACCCGCATCGCGCAGGAGGCGGCCCTCGCCGACGCGCTGCGTCCGTACGGCATCAGGTTGGGCCTGTCGATCCGCTACACCGCACCGACCGACAGCCGGTTCGCGCCGGACACCCTGACCAACAGTCAACTCGACCCGTACGGAGCGGACTTCCGGGGCTGGTGGCACCGTCGGGCCCAGCAGATCCAGGCCGCGATCCCGGACTTCATGGGCCTCACCGTCAAGGCCAACTCCGAGGGCCAGCCGGGGCCACAGGACTTCGGGTACGACCACGGTGACGGCGCCAACGCCATCGCCGCCGCGGTCGCGCCGCTCGGCATGACAGTGCACTGGCGGACGTTCGTCTACAACGCCGAGGTCGACAACGACCGGCTCAAGCGGGCCTACCTGGAGTTCGGGCCGATCGACGACGAGGTCCAGCCGGACGGCAGCCGGGGACGCTTCGCCGACAACGTGTTCCTCCAGACCAAGAACGGGCCACTGGACTTCCAGGCCCGGGAGCCCGTCCACCCGATGTTCGGTCGGATGGAGAACACCAACCAGGCCCTCGAACTCCAGATCACGCAGGAGTACACCGGCCAGAACTGGATGCTGGCCTACCTCGGCCCGATGTACGAGGAGATCCTCAAGACCGACACGTACGCGACCGACGCGAACGGGAAACTGCTCAAGAAGCGCCTGGTCGGCAACATCGTCGACGGGACCGCCCAGCACCACCCGGACACCGCCATCGTGGGTGTCGCCAACCTCGGCAACGCGGACAACCTGACCGGGCACCACTTCGCCCAGGCGAACCTCTTCGCCTTCGGACGTCAGGCGTGGGACTGGACGCTCGACTCGGCGGACATCGCGACTGACTGGACGCGGATGACCTGGAGCAACGACCGGCGCGTCGTCGACACCATCCATCGGATGATGATGGGCTCGTGGGAGTCGCTGGTCAGCTACCAGACGCCGCTGGGCATCGGCCACCAGTTCGCCGAGGGCGCCCACTACCGCCCCGACCCCGCCGACTGGGCGGGCCGCGACGACTGGAGCCCGATCTACTACAACAAGGCCGACAGCGTCGGTCTGGGCTTCGACCGCTCCCCCACCGGCAGTAACCTGGCCGCCCAGTACTTCCCCCGGTTGCAGCAGCGCTACGGGAACATCAACTCGGTCCCGGAGAGCCTGCTGATGTGGTTCCACCACGTGCCGTGGGGCCATCGGATGGACAGCGGCCGGACGTTCTGGGACGAGTTGGTCTACCGCTATCAGATGGGCGTGCAGTACGTGACCTGGATGCGGGAGACCTGGGACGCGCTGCAACCCGACATCGACGCACGCCGGTTCGCCGAGGTACGCGCGAAGCTGGCGGTCCACGAGGCGGACGCGGCCGACTGGCGGGACACCTCGGTGAACTACTGGAAGGAGTTCAGCGGACGGGACATCCCGGTCGACGACGCGCCACTGTCGGCGACGATCGTCGTCAACGGAAAGAGGTTCGGCGGCTTCAACCTGTCGGACACCTCGTACACCATCCCGCTGCCGGCCGGGGCGTCGCCGACCATCACGAAGGTGCGGACGGCCGACCGGAAGGCCCGCTACGAGGTCATCTCCCAGGCGGCCGGCGTACCCGGTCAGGCGGTCGTCAAGGTCACGACGGAGAGCTTCTTCGGCCCCCTGGTGAAGAACTACGTCTTCAACCTGGTGCCCGACACGACGCTGAAGGCCCTGCGCGTCGACGGCAGGCGTCTGGCGTCCTTCGCGCCGACGGTGCTGCGCTACAACGCCCTCACGCCGGCCGGCACCACCACCGCGCCAACTGTCACCGCCAGCGCCGCCGACCCCGCCGCCACGGTCGCGGTCGAGCAGGCGACCAGCCCCACCGGGCAGGCCCGCGTCACCGTCACCAACGGCGGAGCCTCGTCGGTCTACACGGTGGACCTGAACACCACGATCACCGGCAGCGACGAGTTCGACTCGGCCCAGCTCGGCCCGCAGTGGCAGTGGGTCCGCCCGGACGAGAGCAGCCGGCGTGTGGCCGACGGGTCCCTGGTCATCACCGCGCAACAGGGCGACCTCCAGGGCACTGTGAACACCGCGAGGAACCTGGCCCTCCAGGACGTCGACGGTGACTGGACGGCCGAATCCAGGGTCGTGTTCTCCCGCCCACTCGCCGCCAACAACGAGCAGGGCGGTGTTCTCGGGTACGCCGACGACAACAACTACGTGAAGCTCGCCTGGGAGATGGGGAACGCGACAGCCGCCGTCAACAAGACCCGGATCGTCTTCCTGCGAGAACAGAACGGCACGGCGTCCACCCTGGAGATCACCGGAGCCGACGCCCAGCGCATCGTCGGGGCCGACGGCGCCGTCTGGCTGCGACTGACCAAGGTCGGGGCCAGCTACCGCGCCTACTACTCCACCGACGGAAGCGTCTACCGCTACATCGGCACCCAGACGCTGAACGCCGACGTGACGAAGGCCGGGCTGTCGGCCTTCAATCGGGCCGGCACCTCCACAGACCTCGACGTCGCCTTCGACTACTTCCGGATCGACAGCCGCGGGGAGCGCATCCGCTAGACGAGGCGGTGACCGACGGTCAGCGCCGACCGCCGACCGCGACCGGGCCCGCCCCAGGTGGGACGGGCCCGGTCGTGCTCCCCCGAGCTGGATTCGTTGCCGTCAGCCCCCGATCGCGATGGCGAAGATGTGCATGGTCGGCACGTTCGTCGCGGGACGGGCGCTGATGTTCGGCAACACGACCGAGGCCACCGCCTTGCTCTGCAACGCCACGCCGACGTAGTAGACACACGCGGCGGTGTTCTGACGGACGTTGTTGGGCCGGTTCTGGTACGCGGACACGATGGCCGCGGTGCCCCCGGAGTGCGGCCCGCCGTACCAGTCCGGCGAGCTCAACGTGAACGTCTGGCGGGTGCCGTCGGCGTAGACCACAGTGCCGGTCCCCGACACCGCTCCGTAGGTGCCGGTCAGCAGGAAGCCGAGCGTGCTGCCGGTGCCGGTCACGCCGATGGTCTGGCCCGAGGCGATGGCGTTGTCGGCGGCCCCGGAGCTGACGTTGGGCCAGCGGAAGTTGACCCCGTTGCGGCTCACCGTGCCACCCGGGCTCGCACCGGCCTGCGCGAGGGCCTGCGCGGAGAGCGAGGCCCCACCGCCGTCGAAGTTCCCGACGTTGGTGTTGCTGTCGCTGGTGATGCCGACGTTGCTGAAGCTCTGCTCCAGCGTCGGCGTGGCGGCCCCGGAACTGGTGACCCGGTAGGTGCGCCCGGCCTGCACGGTGACCTCGATCAGGTCGGACTCGATCCGGGTGGTCCGGGCGGCCGTACCGTCGGCGGTGTCGACCACGGTGACGGTGCCGGTCAGGATCCGGGAGCGCAGGCGGACGGTGCCGGCCCGGTCCGGGCGGACGAGGATCTCGGTGGCCAGGCCGCTCGCCCAGGTGATGCCGACCGTGTGCCCGCCCCGACCGCGTAGACCGGTCACCCGCCCGCTCGGCCAGGCCGGCGGCAGCGCGGGCAGCACGTGCAGCTCGCCGGTGTGGCTCTGCAACAGCATCTCGGCGATGCCGGCGGTGGCGCCGAAGTTGCCGTCGATCTGGAACGGCGGGTGCAGGTCAAACATGTTGGGCGCGAGTCGCGCGGTGGTGGCGAGGTAGCGGATCAGGTCGTGGGCCCGCTTGCCCTCCTCCATCCGCGCCCAGAAGTTGATTTTCCAGGCCAGCGACCAGCCAGTGCCGTCGTCGCCGCGCAGCGCCAGGGTCCGCCGGGCCGCCTCGAACAGCTGTGGCGTGCCGCGCTTGGTGATCTGGTTGCTGGGGGCCAGCCCGTACAGGTGCGAGATGTGCCGGTGGTTGGGCTCGGTCTCCACCCAGTCGTAGAGCCACTCCATGATGTTGCCGCGCGAGCCGACCTTCATCGGGGGGAGCCGGTCCCGGGTGGCACGCACCTGGGCCCGGAAGGTGCTGTCCACGTCGAGGATCTCGCTCGCCCGGGCGACGCCGTCGAACAGGTCCCGCAGGATCTGGTTGTCCATGGTGGGGCCGGCGCAGACGCTGGCGTTCGAGTGGTGACTCAGCTCTGGTGAGTTCGACGGGTTCGTGACCAGGTAACCGAGGGTCGGCTCGGTCACCAGGGTGTTGAGGAAGAACTGCGCGGCGCCCTTCATGGCCGGGTAGTTCGTCCGCAGGAACTCGATGTCGCCGTTGAACAAGTAGTGGTCCCAGATCAACGTGGACAGCCAGGCGCCGCCGGTCTGCCACATGCCCCAGAACGCGCCGTCCACCACCGCGGTGGCCCGCCACGCGTCCGTGTTGTGGTGGGTGACCCAGCCGCCGGCCCCGTACTGCACCTGGGCGGTCCGTGCTCCGGCGACGGCGAGATCTCTGACCATGTCGAAGACCGGGTTGTGGCACTCGGCCAGGTTCGTGGTGTTGGCCGGCCAGTAGTTCATCGGCAGGTTGGCGTTGATCGTGTACTTCGAGTCCCAGGATGGGGTCAGCGAGTCGTTCCAGATGCCCTGCAGGTTTGCCGGTTGGGTGCCGGGCCGCGAGGACGAGATCAGCAGGTACCTGCCGAACTGGAACAGCAGCGCCGAGAACTGCGGGTCGTTGACGCTGTTGTGCTGGGCGATCCGGACGTCCGTCGTCTGGTCGGCCGCCGACGTGCGGCCCAGATCCAGGCTGACCCGGTTGAACAGCGCCTGGTAGTCGGCCACGTGCCGGCTGCGCAACTGGTCGTAGCTGCTGGCCCGCGCGCTGGTGAGCCGCTGCCGGGCGATGCCCTGGTAGTCGCCGCCGACGTTACGGTAGTTGACGTAGCTGGAGCCGATGGAGATCAGCAGGACCACGCTGTTGGCGTTCGTCACCCGCAGGGTGCCGCCGGAACTGGACACACTGCCGCCGCTGATCGTCGCGCTGGCGAGGGCGAGGAAACGGACCTGGCCGGTGACGCCCTCCATGTTTCCGGAGACGCCGTCGAGGCCGATGGTGGTGCCGTCGGGGCTGGACACCGACGTCCGCTGCGGGCTGTCGAAGGTGGCGGTGAAGCTGATCGAGCCGGTCCGGTCGGCGGTCAGTCGCATGGCGATGACCTGATCCGGCGCGCTCGCGAACACCTCCCGTTGGTGGCGAACGCCGTTGAGCACGTACGACGTCGTCACGGTGGCGGTGGTGAGGTCGAGCGTCCGGTCGTACTGTGACGCTCCGCTGGCGGAACCGAACGCGAGCCGGAGGTTGCCGACGGTCTGGTAGGCGAGCTGACCACCGGGGTTGCCCATCATGGTCTGGTTGATCAGATCCTGGGCCTGGGTCCACTGGTTCGCGTTGACCAGCCGCCGGATCTCCGGCAGCGCCGCCGCGCCTCGGGTGTTGCTGGGGTCGTGCGGCCCACCGGCCCAGACGGTGTCCTCGTTGAGCTGAAGCCGCTCGGTGTCGACGTTGCCGAAGACCATCGCGCCGAGCCGGCCGTTGCCGATCGGAAGCGCCCGCAGCCAGTCGGTGCCGGCCCCTTCGTCATACCAGAGGGCGAGGTCCCCGGCGGCCAACACCTGCGGCGGGGCCGCCGAGTCGGCCTTGGCCACCGCGGTCCAGGGCACCGGCAGGAGAGCACCGCCCGCGCCGGCTGCGCCGACCTTGAGGGCCTGCCGTCGGGTCAGGTCTGACATCGATCCTCCAAACGGTGGCCAGTCCGGCCACCCCGAAGCGTGACAACTATGGGACTCGACATGGGGATCCGCTTGGTGGGGCCAACCGGGACCCTGCCTGAGCAGGCCGACGCCGGGCCTTGGCGCGCCAGACATCTGATGTGTTTCGGGAAGGTTACTCCGGGGGCACAGAATAGGCAACGGTCGATCGATTGATGGACACGGTGACCATCTGGCCGGTCAGCAAGACGCACGGGTGGACGGAGAGCGTCGCGCAGACTCGGCACCGCGCCGCGATCCGCCAGAATCACGCCGACGAGCACTCACCCCGATGGACATACATCGGATGTACGCAGGCGGGCAGTCGAGCCAGCCGTGGCACAAGGTCCGACGTGCGCCCCGAAGCGGCAGTGCAACCCCGGTGGGTCCGGGAGCACGGATCGCGGACTGCGGCTCCCGTACCCAATCGGGTTGTCCTCTGCCGGCGCACGGGTGACCATGGGCGGCATGGCGGGAGCTCGGGGGTGAGATCGCCTCTTCAAGGCGGACTACCGCCCGGCAGCGCGGTGGTGGTCGGAGCCGTCGTGGAGATCGCCTGCGACGAGTCGGGATTCTCGGGTACGAACCTGCTGCACTCGACCGCCCCGGTGATCACGCACGCGAGCGTCGACCTGGCCGTCGACGAGGCGGTCGCGCTCATCACCGCCCTGCGGTCCGGGTTCCGGTTCGCGCCGCACGAGCTCAAGTCCGGTCGGTTCCTGCGCGGTTCGGGTGCGCGGGAGGCACTGGAGTGGTTCCTGGTGGCGCTGGCCGGCCGCGCGCACGTCCACCTCATCGACAAGGAGTTCTTCCTCGTCACCCGGATCGTGGACTTCCTGCTGACCGAGCCGTCGTACGCGGCGGGCACCCACCTGGCCCGCGAGCACCATCCGGCGGCTCTCGCCCTGCACGAGGCCGGACGCGCGACCGGAGGCGACTGGGGCACCTTCCTGTCGGCGTTCGTCGATCTGGTCCGGATGAAGCGGCGACTTCCGGTCGACCAGACCGTGCAGCGGTTCTTCCAGGCCCGGGACGCGCTGCGGCGACACGGCCTCGGCACGGTGGCCGACGCCGTCCTCGACGGGCTCAGCCCGAACCACGTACGGGCCGTGGTGGCCAGGCTCGACGTCGACGACCGCACGGTCCCTCCCCCGCTGGAACCGCTGCTTCCGGCGCTGGCGGAGACGGTCCTGTCCTGGAGCGGCGGCCAGCGGCAGGTGCTGGTGACCCACGACGAGCAGAGCGCCCTGACGGCCGACCGCCTGACCCGCCTCCAGCGGGTGTTGGCCGACGCCTACGCGTCGGCCTCCGGCACAGACCGGGCCGGGGGGTTGCCGAACGGGGTGTCGCCCCTGGCGGGGCTGGTGATGGTCGACTCCCGCGACGATCCGCGCGTGCAGGTAGCGGATCTCCTCGCCGGAGTGGCCCGGCGGATGCCCGGCATCATCGACGACGCGCTCCGTCAGCCGCCACCCGCTCCCCCAGGGGGACGGGCAGCCGAGTCATGATCGGCACGGATCCGGAGGGTCTGCGTGGTCGCCGAGTCAGCGGGAAAGAACGCCTCGACGGCCAACCCGGCTACTGTGACCTCCCGCGGCGTACCGAAGAGGGTCGTGGTGCTGACGAAGGACAACTCCTGGTCACCGTGCCGGTAGCGCAGCGGGACGAGAACACGTGAGAGGGCATCGCCTGGCGGTGTCGTCTCGACGTCGCCACCGGGATAGCCGCGAAGCTCCTCGTGCAGGTCGTACAGGATCGGGTCGTTGGTTGTCGTCGCCTGCTGGTGCAGCCGTTTCAGCAGGTGGGCGCGCCACTCGGGCAGGTTGACGATGCGCGGTGCCAGACCGTCAGGGTGCAGGCTGAGGCGCAGCACGTTGATCGGTGGAGTGAGCAGGTAGGGCTGCGCGTCCATGGTGAACAGGGCGACGGCGGGGTTGGCGTCGACGAGGTGCCAGTGCTGGTCGACGAGCAGCGCGGGGTACGGGCTGTGACCATCGAGGATCCGCCGTATGGCGGCCCGGACCGGTGTCAGCTCGGGGTCGCCCAGTTCGTGACGCGGGAAGGCGGGCGCGTAACCGCCGGCCAGCAGCATCGTGTTGCGCTCGGCCAGCGGCATCTCCAGGTGTTCGGCCAGCCGCAGGATGAGGTCGGGACTCGGCCGGGACCGCCCGGTCTCGACGAAGCTCAGGTGCCGGGCCGACACTCCCGCCTCAATCGACAGGTCGAGCTGGCTCATTCCGCGAGTCCGGCGCCAGTCGCGCAGCAGCTCCCCCACTGGTCGCCCGTGCCGGGTCGAGATAGTCACTCACCGACAGTAATTCCGCACCGACGGCCGAGCCATTACCTGCGAGGTAATCGACGGCCCACCACGACACCGGAAGAATCGACTCCCACCTCAGAAAACACAACGCGAAGGACGGACAACCATGACCGCGTACGCGCTCGCACACCTCCGTAAGGCACCCGTCCACGCCGAGGTGCTGACCTACCTGGAGCGGATCGACGCCACCCTCGCGCCTTTCGCGGGCCGGTTCATCGTCCACGGCGGCACCGTCGACGTCCTGGAGGGCGACTGGCCCGGCGACGTGGTCGTCATCGAGTTCCCCGACCTGAACCAGGCTCGCTCCTGGTACCGGTCCAGCGCCTATCAGGAGATCAAGCCCCTGCGGACGAGGCACCTCACCGGCGAGGTGATTCTCGTCGACGGAGTCGAGCCGGGCCACGACTCGTCGCGGATGGCCGCAGCCATCCGCCGCGCCACCGATCGGTAGCACCCGACGCGCGAGCGCCGTCCCGAAGAACCCGACGGCTCGCCGCCCGCAAGGCACCCCGACACAGGTCAGCCGTCCGTAGTCTCATCGAATGCAGGACATCCAGACGCACACCCTGGCCATTCCCGGCGTCGACCTGGTCTACGACGTCCGCGGCCCGCTACCTCCCACCGGCGCCCATCGTGCGCTGCTCATGATCGGCCAGCCGATGGCGGCCGAGGGCTTCACCGCGCTCGCCCCGCACTTCACGGACCGCACGGTCCTCACCTACGACCCGCGTGGTCTGGGCCGCAGCGTCCGCACGGACGGTCGCTCCGACCACACACCGCAGCAGCAGGCCGCCGACCTGCACGCGCTCCTTCAGGCACTCGAGGTCGGTCCGGTCGACGTGTTCGCCAGCAGCGGCGGCGCGGTGACCGCACTCGAACTGGTCGCCACCCACCCCGACGACATCGCCACCCTGGTGGCGCACGAACCGCCGATCAACGCCGTGCTCCCCGACGCCACGGCCGCCGAGCGCGCCCGAGCCGACTTCTACGAGGCGTACCAGGCGAAGGGCCCGGGTGCGGGGATGGCCGCGTTCATCGCCATGACGTCCTGGCAGGGCGAGTTCACCGACGCCTACTTCGCCCAACCCGCTCCCGACCCGGCGATGTTCGGCATGACCGACGACGACGACGGCCGCCGCGACGATCCGCTGCTGTCGCAGAACTCGTGGGCGATCACCGACTACCGTCCCGACGCGACTGTGCTCACCGCCGCGCCCACCCGGATCGTGGTCGCTGTCGGTGAGGAGTCGGCCGGAACGTACACCGCTCGCACCGCCCTGGGCCTCGCGGCGCTGCTCGGCCAGGAGGCCGTGGTGTTCCCGAGCCACCACGGCGGGTTCCTCGGCGGCGAGTTCGGCTACGCGGGCAAGCCGGAGGAGTTCGCCGAGCGTCTGCGGGAGGTGCTGGACGCCGGCTGACCTCTGCTCAACCGGTCGCCTCGGAGTAGACCTCTACGTCGTAGAGCAGCTGCACATCGCGGCGGCCGTTGGTGACGCCGACGAAGACCGGATCACCGCACGGGGTGCGGCCCTGACGCCACACCTGTTCCCGGGCCGCCTCCCGCGACTCGTGATGGGCTTTGCCCTGCTGATGCAGTTGCAGCACCCGGCGGGCGGTACCCCGGTCGGTGCCGAGGTGGATTCGCAGGAGAGGCACGCCGGGACCTCCTTGCTCGACGCTCAATCTCGTGCGGCTGGCCGACCAGCCGTATCGTGAAACGCGGGGGCGACGATCCGCCGTCCTCGATTAAACGCCACCCGCTCCGGTTGAGGAGGGCATTTATGACTGGTCTGGCGACCGTCGGCGCACTCGTGGGTGTCCTGCTCGTCGGTCTCGTGGTCCTGGTCCGTAAGCCGGCCAACGCCCGCTCGGTGCTCAGATGGTCGGCGCTGGCGATCACTGTGCTGGTGGCCGCCGTGCTGGTTCCCTTCACCGTGAACGACTCGGGAGCGGCGGCCGGCTATCTGCTCGGCATCCCCGTCGTCGCGGCGTTGCTGCCCGTCCTCGCGCAGCAGACCGGGCGGCTGACCATCGTCGCCGACCTGGCGGCCGCGCTCGTGCTCACCGGATGGGGTCTGCTGCTCGGGCTGGGCATCGGTGTCGCGTTCCTACCAGGGGTGATACTCCTGATCGCCAGCGCCGCGGGCACCTGGGCGCCACGACCGTCCACCCCGTGACCCGGTGACCCCCGCTGTCAGCCGTCCGGGGTGAACAGCCCCTGTACGCCGACGACGATCGCGATGAGACCGAAGATCGCGAGCAACAGCCGGACACCGGTGGCAGCGTCCGACCGCTCGTCGCGCGGCGTCGACCGCCCGGTCAACCGGCCCCACAGCAGGGCGAGCCCCACACCGATCCCCACCACCTCGAAGTGGAACACCCGGGGCCCGGACACCAGGTGGACGATCAGGTAGTAACCGCCGGTCACCAACGCCACGAGGCCGACCACCCACGCGATCGGGGCGGCCCGACCGGCGAGGCGGCCCAGGTCGTCGCCGACCCGCGGCAGCAGCCGCAGCACCGCCACGGCGAGCAGGAAGCCACCGACGATGTTGGCGAGGTCGAGCAGCAGAGCCATAATCACGGGAAGTCTCCGTCGATCGGGTGATCAGCCGGTGGGAGCGTACCCACGGAACCGGTCGGTTGAAACGGTCCGGACGGCACGCCCCCAAGGCTGAGCCGCTCAACCCTCAGCGTGTGCACCGCCACACCAGCGGCCGATACGCCTCGTTCTCGTAGACGGCCCCGACCACCGTCAGGCCGTCGCCGCTGATCCCCTCGGCCGTGTACGTGCCCGCCTCGGTCGCCCGGACCTCCGGTCGACCCGGCAACCGGCGGGAGGTGCCGTCCGGCGCCACGACCAGCGGCGCACCGTCGGCGACCAGCACGTCACCACTGCCGGCGATGCCGCTCGCCCCCGGGAAGGGCAACAGGCTCACCGCCCCGGTGGCAAGGTTCCACCGCACCGGCAGCATCTGCACGGCGCCGCTGCGTTGGTCGCCGGGAACCATGCCGATCGCCCATTCGCCCTGCGCCGACTCGACCGAGGCACGCGGATGACCGTCGGGCACCGCCAACGTCGCCCCGACGCCCTGCGGCGTCCACCGGTAGGGCCGATCGTCGACGGTGCCGACGATCGTGCCGTCCTCGGTGATCCCGGTCGCGGACGACCCCCGCTGGCCGACCAGCCGGTGCTTCTGGGGGTGGTCCGTCGACCACAGCACAGCCTGGTGCGAGTCGTCGGACCTGCGGGCGGTGCCGACGATGTCGCCACGACCGTTGACGGCGTGCACGAGCACCGCGTCGTAGCCGGGCGGCGTGGCCAGGAAACGCAGCTTCCCGTCCCGGTAGAGCCAGCCGGTGCCGTCTCCGTTGGTGCCCACCACATAGCCACGGGTGTTGACCGCGGCCGCGTGCCGCGCGGTCGCCGGCAGGACGACCGGCCGGCCGTCGGTCCAGAGCACGACCCGTCCGTCCTCCTGCCCGGTGCCGATGTCGCCGACGATGTGCCGTCCGGTGGGATCGACGCTGTTGGCCACCGCGACCGGACCCTTGACCGGCTGCGGCAACCACGACGCCTGGCAGGTGACCGGCGGGCGCGGGGCGATCGACCCGGTGTTCTCCGGCGTCACCGCGAGCGCGGGTGGGGTCGGAGCCGGCGGGCCGGTGGTCGCACCCACCTGGACGGCACCCACGACACCGACCCCGGCCAGCACCGTCAGCGCGGCGATCCCGCCGACTCGGCGACGCCGTCGGCGCCGCCGACCGTCACGGACCGCCCGGCTCAGGTCGACCCGAGGCTCCGGCACCGGCGCCGCCCGCAGCAGCTCGGCGATCCGCTGCTCGTCCACCGTGGTCATCTCGGACTCCTCACTGACATCTCGGTCACGTCGAGCACCTGGCGGACGGCCGCCAACGCCCGAGCCGTCTGCGACTTCACGTTGCCTTCCGAGCAGCCCATCGCGGCGGCCGTGTCGGTCAACGACAGGTCGCACAGGAACCGCAGGACCAGCACGGTGCGCTGGCCGCGCGGGAGGCGGGCGAGCGCGGCGAGCAGGTTGTCCCGCTCGGCCAGGTCGTCGTGCGGCGTCACCGGCGAGCGCTCCGGCTCCGGCACCGACCCCAGCAGGCGAACCTTCGCCCAGTTCAACCGCTTCTCATCGACGAGCTTGTGCACCAGCATCCGGTGTACGTACGCGTCGACGTTGTCGGCCCGGCTGACCCGGCGCCAGTTCACGTAGAGCGCCGTGACCGTCTGCTGCACCACGTCGTCGGCCAGATGGGCGTCGCCGCACATCAGGAACGCGGTCCGATGCAGGCTCGGCAGTCGCGCGGAGACGTACTCCACGAACTCACCCTCGGCTTCCACCATCGAGGCTCCCTCCTCCGCATGCTCGACGGGACCGGACGGTCATCAGGTTGCGTCCCCGTCGAAGAACGCTCGGAAGCCCTACCGCTCGGCCGGGCCGGGGACCCGGCCCGGCCACACCCGGACGGGTCAGCGAGCCGCCGGGCCGCCGCTGGTCCGGAGGTCGAGACCGGCGGCGCGCAGAGTGGACGGCTGGAGATGTCGGTACGTCTGGACGGCGTTCACTGGCACACCGTGGAACCACCGACCGACACCAGTGCCGGTCTCAGCCGACGGCGCTGGTCATCCGGTGTACCGCCTCGATGATGAGTTCCGGTGCGGTGGCCAGGTTCAGTCGGACATGCCCGACACCGCCGGTGCCGAACGCCAGTCCGGAGTTCAGCGCCACCCGGCCACGGTCGAGGAACACGGCGGCCGGGTCGTCGCCGAGGCCCAGGGCGCGGCAGTCCAGCCAGGCCAGATAGGTGGCCTGACCGGGCTGGTAGCGGACGGCCGGCAGGTGCTCGGCGAGCTGTGCGGCCAGGAGCCGGCGGTTGTCGTCCAGGCCGGTCAACAGGGCGTCGAGCCACTCGCCACCGTCGCGGAAGGCAGCGGTGTGGGCGATCACGCCGAGGTGGCTGGTGCTGACGCTGACCCCGAACGGGACGCGAGCGAGGTCAGCGGCCGCGGCCGGGCCGGCGATCAGGAGCCCGCCGCGCAGGCCGGAGAGGTTCCACCCCTTGGAGGCGGACACCAGCGACAGGCCGTTCTCCGCGCCCTGCACCGAGAGGTACGGCACGAACCGCGCTCCCCCGGCCACCACCGGAGCGTGGATCTCGTCGGCGACCACCCGCACCCCGTGCCGGTGGGCCAGTCCGGCGACCGCGGTCAACTCGGCCGCGCTGTGCACGACACCGGTCGGGTTGTGCGGGCTGCAGAGCAGGTACGCGGCCGGCCGTCCACCGGCGCGAGTCCGCCGGAACGCATCCTCCAGGGCTGCGAGGTCGATCCGCAGGTCCTCGCCGAGCGGCGCCTCCACGATCCGGCGGCCGGCGTGCGCCACGGACTCGTAGAACGGCGGGTAGACCGGGCAGTTGACGATCACCGCGTCCCCCGGCTCGGTGACCAGTCGCAGCGCCTCGACGACGCCGTGCATGACGTCGGGCACCAGCGCGGTGCGCTCCACGGCCAGCCCGTCCCAACCCCACCGCCGCGCGGCGAACTCGGCCACCGCCTGCGGGTACGCCGTTCCGGCGGGGTAGCCGGTGTCGCCGCGCGCGACGGCGTCGGTGATTGCCCGTGCCACCGGCTCGGCCAGGGGCACGTCCATCTCGGCCACCCAGAGCGGCAGCACGTCGTCGGGGTACTCCCGCCACTTGAGGCTCGTCCGCTGCCGAAGCTGCTCGATGGTGAGCTGGCGGAGGGGATTGACCGAGGTTCGGGCGCCACTGAGCAGGTCACTCATGTCCCCACCCTATTCCTTGCCTCCGACCCACGCTCCGGGTCACCGTTGACGTGTCCACTGTGGTTGTACCGGAAGGATTTCCGGAGACCGTTTTGGCATTGACCAGCGTCTTTGTGTTTGCGATCCTCGTGCCGCTCGGAATCAACGCCGAAAGATTGCTGCGAGTTGCCAGTTCATCACCTAGGCTCCCGAATGCCCACATCGACGGCCCGCCCTCACGCCGTGCCAGCCACCGACCTTGCACGCCGGCCATCGCAACCCTCGACGCCGATTGGAGTGTTCGATGACCTGGCGTCCAACCATTGCCGCACTGGCCGGCCTGTGCCTGGCGGTCAGCGCCACCCCCCTGCCCGCCGGCGCTGCCGTCGCCGCCGCGCACGTCAGCGCTCACGCCACGCTCGCCGGTCCGCCCGGCGCACCGCCCGGGGCCTGCCCGACGGGGGCCAGTTACGGCCCGCCGCTGCCGGCCAGCACCGTGACGGCCCCGCGAATCCAGGGCGGGTTCACGTTCCTCGAAGGACCGGTCTGGGTCGCCGACGGCGGCTACCTGCTGTTCTCCGACATGACCGCCGGCACCGGGCCGTACAACGTCCAGCCGTCGACGATCCGCCGGTTCACCGCGCCCGCCACCTTCGACACGTTCATCACCAACGCCGGCAGCAACGGCCTGGCGCTCAGCGCCGACGCCCAGCAGCTCGTCGCGGCCACCCACGACCAGCGGAGCGTGTCGGCGTACCGACTGAGCGACCGGGCCCGCAGCACCGTCGCGCCCAACTACCAGGGCCGGGCGTTCAACTCGCCAAACGACGTCGCGGTCCGTTCCGACGGCGTCGTCTACTTCACCGACCCCAACTTCCAGCGCGGCAACCGCCCCGACCAGATGAACGGGCGCACCAGTGTCTTCCGCGTCTCCAACGGGCAGGTGTCGCTGGTCGACGACCGGTTGCGCCAACCCAACGGCATCTCGCTCTCACCGGACGGGACGGCGTTGTACGTGGGCGCCTACTCGGAGAACAAGATCTACAAGTACGCGGTCCAGCCCGACGGCAGCATCGGGGCCCGCAGCGTCTTCGTGAACTACATCGGCGGCCCGGACGGCGGCACGATCGACTGCGCCGGCAACGTTTACTGGACCTCGGGCGGGGACTCCCTGGTCCACGTCTACTCCCCCGCGGGCACCGAGCTCGGCACGATCCGGTCCGGCAACTCCGGCACGACCAATGTGGCGTTCGGCGGCCCCGACCGGCAGACCCTCTTCGTCACGTCGGGCCGCTGGGGTGACTCCGGGCTGTACAGCGTGCGGCTCAACGTCCCCGGATATCCGTACTGACCAACGGTTGGGCGGCGCGCCGCTCTCGTCGTAGCCCGACGAGGCGGCGCGCTATCCGGCGGTCGCGGCGATGAACACCACTGCCCCGACCACCACCAGCGCGGCGGCCAGGAACGTCTGCCGGCGGGCCCGGCGCAACGCCTCCCTGACCTGCCAGGCGTGCGCCGTGGCGAGCAGCCAGCGCAGGTACGGGTCGGTCCGGGCGATGTTGCGGCGCGCGGTGGCGAGCCCCGCCCGGAGGGCGGCCCGCTCCTGCGGGGCAGCCGTCGACAGGCGGCAGGTGATCTCCGCGGCGATCCGGCGATGACGCAGCAGACCGTCGACGTCGTCCGCGTACCCGCCGAAGTGGTACCAGGGCTCGGCCTCCAGCCGCTCGCGCAGGCCGCGCAGCTCCGGCCCGGTGAGCGTCGCCGGCGTGGTCATCGGCGGTACGAGCACCTCGCTGGTCCGCCAGATCGCCCAGGCCACGCCGAGCAGCGTCACCAGCAGGCCGCCGCCCGCCCACGCCGCGTGAGCCCAGTCGGTGACCTTTCCGGCGGCGATCAGCGGGCCGCCACCGAGCAGCAGCGCGCCCACCGCGCCGGCCGAGGAGATGATCCACCGCGCCGCCGCCCGACTGTCCGCGACAGAGTCCAACGGGGACGGCAGCACGTCCAACCCCGCGCCGCTCGTCGGCGACTCCCCGGTCATCGACTGTCGTCGCGGAAGACGACACCCAGCGGGCCGTTCTCGTCGTCGGGCAGATCGGTGTACGGCACCCAGCGCTGCCCGTCGAAGAACTCCAGCTCGCCGCTGTCGTTGATCCGCACGGCGTGGACTTGCGCGAGCTCCTCAGGATCGTCAGCCATGGATACAGTATCGGTCAGCCCGGCAATCCATCCCGGCATCGGGTCGTCCGCCGGGTGACCGCAGGGGGCCTTTCGTGATCCGGTTGACAGTCAGCGCGACCGACGTGGTCCTGGTCGTTGAGGGCGACCGACGCCGGTACCCGGTGGGCCCAGGCGATCAACGCACGGCCGACCTGCTCTGGCGGCTGCGCGGCGGCCCCTCGGTGGAGCTGTCGTATGAGGTCGGCGTCGCGCTCGGCCGCCGTTTCCTCGACGCCCCCGGCCCGGCCCTGCGCGCCGAACTGGCCCGCCCCGGCCGGCACCGACTCGGCATCGAGGTCGTCGACCCGGCCCTGGCCGACCTGCCCTGGGAGACGCTGGTGCTGCCCGGCGAGGAACTGCCGTTGGCGCTGCGACCCGACGTCGACGTCTGCCGGACCGGCGACGACACACCGGCACCCACGGTCCGGGTGGACGGCCCACTGCGGATGCTCGCGGCGATCGCGAGCCCGGACGACTCGACCCAGCCGCTGCTGGACCACGAGCGGGAACTCGGGCGGATCCTCGGCGCTGTGGAACCCGGGCATCGGCACGGGGTGCGCGTCCGCGTCCTGGAGTGGGGCAGCGCCGCCGCGATCCGGGCCGCCCTCGCCGAGGAACCGTTCCACGTCCTGCACGTCTCCAGCCACGCGCGTCCGGGCGCGCTGCTGCTGGAGACCCCCACCGGCACGGAGGACCGTGTGGACGCCGCGCGGTTCCTGGCCGAGGTGCTGCCGCCCGGCCGGACCGTGCCGTTGATCGTCCTGGCCGGCTGCTCGACAGCCCGCCAGGATCAACGGGAACTGCCCGGGCTGGCCGGCACGCTGCTGACCCACGGCGCGCTGGCGGTGTTGGCGATGAACGGGACGGTCAGCGACGGGTACACCATCGACTTCTGCGCTCGGCTCTACGAGCGGTTGGCCGCCCGCAGCGAGCCGGAGCTGCTGGCGGAGGTCTCCGCCGTACGGCGCGAGCTGGCCCCGACCGCCGCCGAGTGGTGGATGCCGACGCTGTTCCTGGCGGACCCCGGGCTGCGGCTGGCCGGCGGACGGGACGGCGCTGCCATTGCCGCCCCGCCGGGCCAGTCGATAGTCGGGGACGGCGTGGTGCGTGCGCCCACTGACTTCGTGGGCCGCCGGGAGATCCTGCGTCGGCTGTCCCGGGGAAAGCTTCGGGTGCTCGTTCACGGCATCGGTGGGATCGGCAAGACGAGTCTCGCCGCGGAACTCGCGCGGCGGTTCCGCGACGCGGGTGGCATCGTCGTGGCGACCCACGGCGACGCCACCGTCGACGCGATCCTCGACGAGCTGTGCCGCCAGGTGGAGAGCCGCTGCGCCGGAGCGGCCCCTGACGACGCGCTGCGGCGATGGCTCGTCGTCCTCGCCCAGCCGGGCCAGGACTGGCGGCGACGGTTGGACGCTATCGGCACCGGTGGCCCGCCGCTGCTGCTCGTCCTCGACAACGCCGAGGACGCCCTGGATGCCGAGCACCGGTTGGCCGACGCGGACCTGGCCGCGTTCCTCGCCGCCTGGGCGTCCCACCACGAGCTGGTCGTGACCAGCCGGCACCCGTTCCCGGTCGCCGGTCTGGAAGCCTGTCACCTCGGTCCGCTCTCCTGGCAGGAGACCCGCAAGCTGCTCTGGCGACTGCCGGGCGTGGGCCAGCTGGCGTCGGCGGAACAGCAACGGATGTGGCACCGGCTGGGTGGCCACCCGCGCGCGCTGGAATACCTCGACGGCCTGCTGCGCGGCGGCAACGCCCGATCCGACGAGGTCGCCGGCCGACTGGCCGCGGCCGGCGGTGGCCCAGACGCCGCGCCGGCCGAGGTCGGCACGCCGCTGGCCGAGGCCGGGGCGCTGGCCGCCGAGGATGTGCTGCTGCCCCGGCTGCTCGCCCGCCTGGAGGCCGTCCCGGCGGCCCGTCGGTTGCTGCTCGGCGCGGCGGTGTACCGCACTCCGGCGGACCGGACCGGGCTCGCCTGGCAGCTCGCCGACCCGGCCGACGGCGACGACCCACCACCGGAACCGGCGGGGCTGGACGAGGCGGTCGAGGCGCTGTCGCAGCTGGGACTGCTCGCCCCGGTCACCGGGGGCCACCTGGTGCACCGGTGGACGGCGGCGAGCCTGCAGCGGATCGCCGGCCGCGACGCGGTGGTCGACGCGCACCGCCGGGCGGGCCGTTACTGGGGCTGGCGGGCCCGGTCCAGCACCGACCAGCACGACTTCATCCGCCGGGCCGTCGAGGCGCGGTACCACCACCTGGCGGCGGGTGACACCGACGAGGTCGTCACCTACTCCGAGCTGGCCTGCCAGGAGTTGCACGCGGCCGGGCACTGGGCCTGGGAGGAGAGGATCTGGCGGGAACTGCTGCCGCTGGCATCCCCGGGCTCGGCGCGTTTCGCGAGCTTCCTCAAGGGACTCGGCGACGTGAACCTCAGCCGGGGTGAGTACCCGCAGGCGACGCAGCGTTACGAGGCGGCGCTTGCCGTCTACCGGGATCTCGGCGACGACAGCGGGGTCGGCAAGCTCCTGCACCAGTTGGGCCTGGTCGCCGACAACCGGGGCGACCGGGCGAGCGCGGACCGACTGTTCCAGGAGGCGTTGACGATCCTGAGCGGGCTCGGCGACCGCTCGGCGGTCTCCCGGACCCTGCACCAGCTCGCCGGGATCGCCCGCGGCAACGGCGACGCCGAGCTGGCCATGTCGCGTTACCTGGAGGAGCTGGCGATCGCCCGGGACCTCGACGACCTGGAGGGGATCGCGGCGAGCCACCACCAGATCGGCGTACTCGCCTTCGAGGCCCGGGACTTCGTGAAGGCGGGGCGGTGCGTCCAGGTGGCGATCACCAGCTACGGACGGTTGGGCGTCCGGGTCCAGCAGGGCAGCGGGCTGGTGATGCTCGGACGCATCGCCCTCGCCCAGTTCGCGTACGAGACCGCCGAGGAGCGGGTCCGCGCCGCGCTGAAGATCTTCGAGGAGGTCGGCAGCAACGGTCACATCGCGGAGTGCTCGCTGTTGCTCGGTCACCTCGCCCGCGACCTCGACGACCTTGAGTTCGCCGAGAGCTGCTACGCCCGCGCCCGGACGATCGTCGCGGCTCTCGGCGAGGACCCGCTGCTGCGCCGCTGCGACGAACTGCTCGGCGGCGTCCGGACCGTCCTCGGCCGGGCTGCTGAGGCGGTGCCGCACACACTGAACGCGATCGGCGGGGACGACCAGCCGCCGCTCCAGGCGGCCCTGGAATGGCTGGCCGTGCAGCGCCTGGAACTGGGCGCGCACGCCTTCTCCGCCCTGCTGTCCCGGCACCTCGAACGGAGGCAGGCGGCGCAACGGGCCGAGTGGGTCGAGGCGTACCTGCGGTTCCGGTTCGACACTTCCCACCCGACGCCGCTGGGCAGTGGCTACGTCCATCGCGCCATCGCCGCCGCCCAGGCCGGTGACTTCGGCACCGCCCGGATGTGCCTGCTGCGGGCGTTGCCGATCTGCGCCGCCGCCGGCTACCAGGCGGGGGTCGCCAAGTGCCACGAGGACCTCGGCGGAGCAGCCCTGGAGACCCGCCGGCTGACCGAGGCGCGGTCGCGCTACGAGCAGGCGTTGCAGGTCTATCGCGTGCTGCGCCACGAGCCCAACCAGGCCATCGTCCTGCACCAGCTCGGCCGGGTCTGCGAGGCGCAGGAGGATCTCGCCGACGCGGACGGGTTCTACCGTCGCTCCATCGCGATCAAGAAACGGCTCGGGAACCTGTCGGGCGTCTCCAACAGCACCTTCCACCTCGGCAGGGTGGCCGGCCTGCGCGGCGACCGGGCCCTGGCCGAGCGGTGCTACCGGACCTGCCTGCGGATCGACCGCGAAAAGGGCGACTGGGAGGCGGTGGCGCTGGACCAGGTGGCGCTCGGGCAGCTGCGCGTCGAGCAGGGCCACCCAGCGGAGGGCATCCCGCTGATCGTCGAGGCGCTGAGCATCGACCGGCAGATCGGGTCGGCGAACGCGGCGCTCGACCTCAACGCGCTGCGCGAACTACGGGCCAGGCTCGGCGACGAGGTGTTCGCGGCCATCCTCACCGACGCCTTCGGCGCGGCCAGCGCCGCCGAGGTGCTCGACCTGATCGCGGTGCTACCGACCGCGGACGAGCCAACCTGACCCACCCGACCACCCGTACACTCGGCTGATGGCGAACCGCCCGCGGCACCGAGGTCGATAGACCGATGAGGGCGTCGACCGCAGACACCGTGATCTTCGATTTCGACGGTGTGCTGCTGCGCGGGGACGCATTCGGGCTCTTCCTACGACGCACTGCTTTCGCGGGTGCCCGGCTGCCGCTCGCCGTCGCCGCGCTCGTCTTCCTCGCGCCCGTCGCCACCCTTCCCGCCCTCCGTCCGTGGGCAGCGCGGTGGGTCAGCCGGATCGGCCTGGTGGGCCGGAACGCGGACGAGTTGCGGGCAGAGCTGGAACGCTTCGGTGCGCACCTCGGTGCGGAACCCGGGCGGATGATCGAGCCCGGTCTGCGGATGATCCGTACCCACCTCGCCGCCGGCGACCGGGTCATCGTGGTGACCGCGTGCGAGCACACCCTGGCGCGCGCCGTGCTCGACGCGATCGGCCTCGCCGAGGTCGAGCTCGTGGCCTCGCGCATTCGCGGGCCGAAACTGATAGTGCACAACCATGGGGCGACCAAGATGGCGCAGCTCGCCGGCCAGGGGGTGACGCCACCGTGGCGGGTCGCCTACAGCGACTCACTGTCGGATCTGCCCATCCTCGATGCCGCCGAGCAGCCAGTGCTGGTCAACGCGACAACGCGTCAGGTCGCCCGGGCGCGGCGGCTCCTCGGCGCCCGGCTGACGACTGTCACCTGGTCGGGTGGGCACCCACATCACACCGCTGGAGACGCCCGCCGATGAGAGGCCGCTACGACAACCTGACCCGTACCCGCGCTCTCGACCCGGAGCGCGACCACCTGGTCATCTACCAGACGATGCTGCGCTACGAGTTTCCGTGGGACATGAAGCTCGGGCTCAACCTCGCCTTCAACCGGTCGTTCTCCATCCCCGCCATCGCCGCCGTGCACACCGCCACCGGGGAGCTGACCGAACGCACCCAGAAGCGCATCGACGACACCGGTCTGCTGATGTACGAGATGGTGCTCAACGGCTTCGACCAGCCTCGGGGCCGCGAGGCGTTGCGGCGCGTCAACCAGATCCACCGCCCGTACGACATCAGCAACGACGACTTCCGCTACGTCCTCGGCTGCCTGGTCGTGATCCCCACCCGGTGGTTGCAGGAGTACGGCTGGCGCCCACCCTGCTGCCACGAACGTCACGCCACGTACCTGTTCTACCGGGAACTCGGCCGACGGATGGGCATCACCGACATCCCGGGGTCGTACGGCGAGTTCGAGACCTGGTTCGACGCGTACGACGCAGTTCACCTGCAACCCAACGACGACGCGGCGGCCATCGAACGCGCCACCCGCATGCTGATGCTCACCCGGATCCCCCGGACGCTCGCCCCACTGGGAAACGCGCTGGTCAGCGCCCTGTATGACGCGCCGCTGCGGCGCGCGACGCGGGTCGACACGCCGACCTGGCCGGTCCGGGCGGGTGTGCACCTGGCCCTGCGGACGCGCTCGCTGTCGCAGCGGTGGTTCGGAGCACCACCGACGACCGCGTTGTTCGCCGACGGGATCACAACCAAGAGCTACCCCGACGGGTACGAGATCAGCCGGCTCGGCCCTCGCCAGGACCGCATGCACGAGTAGCACGTCGTAGTGCCGTCGTCGCCGGCTCGGACGCGCGCCGGGCCCTACGCCACCCGCGCGAGGTCACCGCGGCGACCCACGCGAGAGTGCGGCCGGGGGGGGGGGGGCGGGTGGGGACGCCCAGCGGGACGCCGCGACAACCTAAGCAGGATGGCAGGTAACACTGGCTGAGGCTCAGGCTCGCAGGGCCACGAGGCC
>NZ_JBEYSL010000049.1:0-22460 GCF_040642735.1 Micromonospora sp. NPDC047753
GGCACCGGGGGCACACCGGACGTACTCGGCGAGCGCCCCCATCCGCTGCGAAGGGGTGGTCCGGCGGTCCCAGCCCGGCAGCGCTGCCTCGTACCGCTCGCGCTGCGCCGGGCCCATCCCGGCGACGGCCGCCAGGTGGGCCCGGGATGTGGTCGAGTTGCCGTCGGTCTGGGTGGGCACCAGCAGCGTGCCGGCCGGGCCGAGGACGTCGCGCAACGCGCCGGCGAGGGTCGCCGGGCCGTGCTCCAGCGGACCCACCTGACGAAGGGCGCAGTGCACCAGCAGGCAGGTCCCTGGGTCGACGCCCAACGTCCGCAGGTCGTCGGCGAGGCGACGGCGACCCAGTGTGGACGGCGGACGCTCAGCCGGCCCCGACACGGGTCTCCTCCAGGGCGTGGCGCAGCCGGCTGACGAACCGCTCACCCGCCGCGGTGAGTGACCGGCTGGCCAGCAGCGCGTCCGCACCGTCCCGGGTCCACGCCAGGAAGTGGGCAGCGTGCGCCGACGCGTCGCCGCCGTCGGTGACCGCCCGGGACTGCCAGACCTGGGTGATGGCGAGGTGGGCGTAGACGCCCTGCAGGACGCCCTCCGGTGGCCTCGGGTCCGGACGCCAGGGCACCCTGATCCGGGTGCCCTCACCGGGTTCCACAAGGTCGTACAGGTCGAGCACCGCACCCAGCTTCGCGTGCTGCCACTCGTGCACGAGCAACACCGCCATCGTCTCCGGGTCGGGATGGGGGGTGACGGCGACCGCGCCGAACGCGTGCCGGGCGGTGGCGCTCCGCAGGGGTCGCGTCGGGTCGGGCGCCAACGGAACGACGGCACGCAGGCCGCCGTCGAGCGCCGCCGCGTGCGCCGGCACGTCCCGGTGCACGACCCGCCAGGCTTCGGCCAGGGTACGGCCCAACGCCCGCGCGGCCGGCAACTCCAGGCGGGGTTGGACCGGCTGGCCGTAGCAGTCGCGGTACGGGTCGCCGTCCTCGACGAGCAACCGGCCACCGGGCACCGACACGTCGCGCGTCGGTTGCCAGCCGGGCGATGGTGGTGCCGTCGGGTCGAGCAGCACCATCTGATCGACCGACCCGCTGCGGACCCGGAACTCGCCGGGCCGCGCGGTCACCTCGGCGCTCCCACTGAGACCGGGCAGCACCAGGCTGCCGAGCGTGGGCACCATGAACCTGTCGGCCCGCACCGGGACCCGCACCGCAGCCGCGACGCCCGCCCGCAGGGCCGCGGCGAGGGCGAGGGCCGGCAGGGGGTCGCCCGGCGCGCTGGCGCCGGTCAGGGCCGACGTGTCGAGGCGATGCACCAGCGCGGGCCGGGCGAAGGGGTGCGCCAGGACTGCCCGGACCGCCTCCGGCGCCGCCTGGTCGAGGTGAACGAGCAACTCCCAGGCGGCGGTGGCGCCGGACCGGCCGCGGCAGGCCGCCAGCAGCGCCCGGGTGAGAGAGAGCTGGGTGGCGGCGAGCAGCCCGAGCGTCTCCGCCGACCCGTACCCGGTGGCCAGGTCGTCGAGCACCTCGTCAACGGGCGAGGTGGTGGACTCTGCGCCCGGCAGCGATGGGCTGGCCTGCCTCTGCCGCGGCACGGGTGCGGTGGGCGGCGGGTGGGCCCCCACGGTGTCGACCAGTCGGAGCAGGTCGGCGCAGTACACCGAGGGGTTGTCGAAGCCGGAGCCGGTCCGCCACCGGTGCGCGTACAGGCCGCCGCCGCACCTGTCGACCACCGGGCAGGCCCGGCAGGTCGCGCAGAGCCCGGCGACGCCGTCCTGCCGCACGGCGACCCCAGGGTGCCGCGTGACCTCGTCCACCGAGTGGTCGAACACGTCGAATCCGGTGCCGGCCGCGCCGTGGTACGCGGTCTTCAGTGAGTCGGCCTGTTCCCAGGTCCCGTCCGCCTCGACGACCAGCACGTCGGCCGGGGCCACGCCGAACGCCTCGGTGCCGCCACCACCCGGGAGCAGCGCCTCGAACATCCGAATCGACACCGGACGCCCGTCGTCCACCCACCGCCGGTGAATCCGCCCCAGCCAGTCCGCGTACGGGGTCGGCTCGGGGCCAGGGCGCTCCGGCGGATGGTCCCAGGTGGCGTGGGGCAGCAACAGGTCGACGCGGGGCGGGCTCTCGGCCAGCAACGCCTCGTACACCCGGTCGGGATCGTTGCGGACGTCGATCGTGCAGAGGATGCCGGCGTAGCTGGCGCGGTGCTCCGGCCGACGGAGCAGGGCCAGCGCCGGGCGGACGTGCTCGTGGCTGCTGCCGCCGTGGGCGAAGACCCGGTGGCGGTCGTTGGCGGCCCGGTCGCCGTCGAAGGACACACCGACCCGCACGTCGTACTCGACGAACAGCCGGCACAGCTCCTCGTCGAGCAGCACGCCGTTGGTCTGCAGGCGCAGGTCGAGTCGCGTCCAGGGGGTGATCGCCGCGCGCAGTTCGGCGAGAACCTCCCGTAGCCCCGCGGCCCCCAGCAGCAACGGCTCACCGCCGTGCAGCACCACGTGCACGACCGGCAACCCGTGCTCGCGGGCATGCTCGGCGATCCGCTGCGCGACGGCCCGAACCGTGGCCGGCGGCATCCGCACCGGTTGACCACGCCAGGTCTGGTCGGCGTGCTGGTAGACGTAGCAGTGGTCGCAGCTGAGGTCGCAGCGGCTGTGCACCTTCAGCACGAACTGGCTGATCCGCCGGCAGGGGCCGCCCACTCCGGGTGGACCGCACCGGCAGACCATCGGTCAGATGGACGAGTTGAAGGCGGCAACGGCCACTGTGCCGGACGGCACGGAGTCGTTGGTGACGACCCGCCTGCGTACCGCCTCGACCAGATCGGCGTGCTCGACGGCGATCCGATCCAGTGGGGTGTGCAGGCTACGGGTGAGATCGTCCAGGTCGGGACGGGATGGGCGGGTGGGGGCATGGTCCACAATGAGTCTCCGGGGGCCCGGGGCGCTGGTAAGCGCGAGCGGCGGATGTGGCTCGAACGGCTCTGGTCCGTGATCAGGATAGACAAATATCGACCAAGTGTCACCGTCGGTGCCATCGCCTGTACGGCGAGTGGCAGCCCTCGACGGACGAAGGAGGAACTCACATGTGCCGGAGCATCAAGACGCTGCGTGAACCGTTCACCCCGCAGGTGACCGACGCGGACGTCGAGGCGGCAGCGTTGCAGTACGTCCGGAAGATCTCTGGCTTCCGGGCGCCCGCCGCGCACAACGCCGCCGCGTTCGACGCCGCGGTGGCCGCCGTGGCCGAAGCGACGCGCGTCCTGCTCGACCAACTGGTGGTGCGGGGCACCACCGACCGGTCGGCCACCGCCGCCAGCTGATCGCCGCCGACCGGCACGGCACCCGGCCGGGCCTGACCCTGGAGAGGGTCAGGCCGCGGCGAGCGCCGGTGCGACAGTGTCGGGTGCCCAGCGCGAGCGGTGACACTGCGACCAGCCCCGACAACCCGGGTCACCCAGCGAGCAGAGCCGCAGCCTGCTGAGCACCTCACCGTCCTCGGTGTCCCGCACGTCGAAGTGCACCGGACGGACCGTGCCGTCCGGAGCGACGAGCAGGTGCCGGCCCGCGTCGAGCGTGTCGTCGCGCAACAGGCAGTTGCGGCCCAGCAATCGGGCCAGTGCGGCGATGCTCGCGTGCTCGGAGAGCTGCTCGGGCACTCCGTAGCAGTCGACCACCGTCGCGAATTCGCCCGGCGCCTGCCAGACGTCACACACCACCGCGTACGCCGGCAGCCGCGCCGGGTCGGCCACCGCCAGCGGCATCACCACCCGACCAAGCGCCTCCGCCAGCGCCGGGTAGACCTCCACGGGTTGAGCCCCGTCGATTCTCCAGTTCCACAGCTCGGTCATTCCGCCTCCTCGCTGCGTTCGTCCCCACCAGCCTCCGGATCGGGCCTTACACACGATGGTGGGGGGCATTTGACCCCAGCCGGGGGCAAGTTACCGGTCTGTGACCATTCCGGGCAAAATTTCCCTGAGCGGCATTGCTCGGAGTAGCGGGAAGGTGACAGTTTATCGGGTATCGTGCGGCATTCGCATCACCGCCACCGCGTGTCCCGCAGCGGGTCGACCGCCCCCGGTCAGCGCAGGACGACCAGGTGTTGCCCGCGAGGCAGCAACTCGCCCACCACCGCAGCGCCGGGCACCTCGCCGGCGACCAGCAGGCCACCGGAGGTCTGCGCGTCGGCCAGCAGCAGCCGCTCCGCCTCGTCCGCCGCGCCGAAGTCGGTCCACTGGGTCACCCACTCCAGGTTGCGCCGGCTGCCGCCGCTGACGAACCCGTCGCGCAGCGCCTCCCGCGCGCCGGCCAGATAGGGCACCCGGGCGGTGTCGATGGCCACCGTGACCTGACTGGCCCGGGCCAGCTTCGAGGCGTGCCCGAGCAGCCCGAACCCGGTCACGTCGGTGCCGCACCGAATGCCGGCGGCGACCGCCGCGCGGGCGGCCTCCCGATTGAGCGCGCTCATCGTGGCCACCGCCTCCGGGAAGCTCTCCCCCGTCGCCTTGTGCCGGGTGTTCAGCACACCCACACCGAGCGGCTTGGTCAGCGACAACGGCACTCCGGCCCGACCGGCGTCGAGAGTGATCAGCTCCTCGGGGCGAACAGTGCCGGTGACCGCGAGACCGTACTTCGGACCGTCGTCGTCCACGCTGTGCCCACCGGCCAGGTGACAGCCGGCCTCCCGCGCCACGTCCTGGCCGCCGCGCAGCACCTCACGGGCCAACTCCAGCGGCAGCACGTCGCGCGGCCAGCAGAGCAGGTTGAGCGCCACCAGCGGGGTGCCGCCCATCGCGTACACGTCGGAGAGCGCGTTGGCCGCGGCGATCCGGCCCCAGTCGTACGCGTCGTCGACCACCGGGGTGAAGAAGTCGGCGGTGCTGACGAGGCCGGTCCGCTCATCCAGGCGCACCACCGCCGCGTCGTCGCCGTGGTCCAACCCGACCAGCAACTCGGCGGTGCCGGTCGCCGGGCCGAGACCGGCCACCATGATCTCCAGCTCGCCGGGCGGGATCTTGCAGGCGCAGCCACCGCCGCGGGCGTACTTGGTCAACCGTACCGGTTCCATCACGCTCCTCAGGAAACGTCAGGTGGCCCGTCGGATGGGAGCAGCCGAACGGCGCCACCTGACGTCACCAACGGTGATCAATCTACGTGCCGCTGATCCAACCCGGGCGCCCTGGACGGCGAGGCGGCCGTTGTCGTGTCGCCATCAGGCGGGCCACCCGGAACGCGAGCCGAAGCGCCGGGAACCACCGTGCGGGATGGACCAGCCGGGCAGCATGCCACCAGAGGAGAAGGCCGGCAACCTCGACGAGGTCACCGTCCTCCATCTCCAGCACGAGCAGTGGACGGTGGCAGTTGGGCCTCTCGACGGCCACCGGCTGCGTCCGCCAGTCGGGGTTCGGATCATGGCACGACCGCAACGCAACCGGCCGTGCCATGACGTGCTCCGCCTGGGCCGCGACACCGCGGCAGTCCCCGCACCGGCTGTCGTACACCAGGTAGATGCGCCGTGGATCCATGCGTCGCCACCCGGCTGGGAACGCTGCCAATCTCACATCAATCCAATCACGCCCATGATCACGACAACGACGGCCATAGCGGCAACCAGCAGACGTGCGTACCGGGCCCACAGCAGGCTCCACGTACCGTCTTCGTCGTATCCGACGCTGCCCGCCGCCATGATCCAGCGTCCGACAGCAAATCCGAACGCCAGGCACAGCGCACCAATGAACGGAACCACGAGCAAGATCGCGATGAGCAGAAGGTGCGGCAGTGCGGACGGTGAGTAGGTCCGCATTCCCGTGCCCATCTCGAACCCAAACTGGAATCCACCCACCTCGGGCCCCCGACTGGTCACCGACTCGGGCACCAGGCGTCGATTCTCCGGGATCCGGAAGGACACCAGTCCGAACTCACGGGCAAGTATCACCGCTGCGATCGCGCCCAGCAGAATCCATCGAAGGATCCCCGGCATGACAGACTGCGCAATACCACCGACGACTGCGGCGATTACCGCTACAACAACAGCTCCGGTGAACAGGCCGATTCCGAAATACAACAACGGACTCTTTCCGCGCCAGACCGACGCGGTCAGCAAGAATGCTGAATTGTGGCTTCAAGTGGAGCCGGAGTTGGCGTAGCCAGCCGCCGCGCCGGCGACAGCCAGCGCGGCCAGCGCGGGGAGGCGGGAAGGGTCGGGCAGCATCTGACTCAATGCCAGCGGCGCGGCTGCCGCCAGCAGGATCAAGGCTGCCAAGGTCCGAGGGTCCAGAAGGTGTCGGCGGAGCGCTGGACGCTCCGCCGAATCCCCGTACTTGTTACGTGTCACGTTGTTACACCGCGCACTGCGCAATGGTCAGGTCGTAGTGACGCTCTCCGCTGTTCCACACGGTGGTGGTCATCGCGTCCGAGCACCGGTAACCGTTCCACCGCCACGCGTTTCTGCTGCTGCAGTAGGTGGTGACGCGGTTGGAGGTGTAGCCCTCGTCGCTGTACGAGCGGAAGCCTTCGAAGTGGTATTTGCTGGCGCACGGCCACGAACCCCGACGCCAGCCACCCGTGCACTGCCCCGTACCGCTCCACCAGTTGGCCGACGAGGGCGTGTAGTCCCAGGGACAGGACGTGTGCTCGCTCGTGGGGCCGGCGAAGGCGGCTCGTTTGTTGATGGCCCAGTCCAACGGCACGAGGGTGCTTGCCATCGCGGAGACCATGAGGCCCTTGAACACCGTCCGTCGCGACGGCTTGATCTGTCGAAGACGCGCGACCAGGACGCTCGAGACGGCGTCGGCAGGCATGTCATCGGCGGACGGAATGACGCTGAGATTCATACTGCCTCCCGGGAGGGTGCACGCTTGCCCTGCGCGAGGCCCACGGCGCTCGCCTCGGCAAGAAGTTCGGTCAGGTTCGTGTCGGCGTAGACAAAACGCCGGAAGATCACTTCGCCAGCGGCATTGACGACGGAGAGCGTGGGGTTGTATCCCTCGTAGACCGCCGCCCAGACGTCCGGATCCGCCACGGTCTCCATGGCGACCACATCCGGATGCCGGTCCCTGGCGTCGATGCTGCTGAAGACCCGCACCACACGCAGCCCGGCCCAAGCGGCAGTCGCCATCTCCTCCTCCACCGCCTTGGCGAGTCGGTGACAGATGGGGCACTCCCCGTCGAGGGTCAACAGGACCGTGGCGGACTCCCCGGGCTGCGGCCGCAGCGATGCGGGCAGGGTGTCCCGCCGGCCTCCGCCGACCGTCAGATCGGCGATCACTTGTTCGACCTGCCTGAGCCGGGAGTAGACCCCGGCGACCGCGACAAGGGCGAACACTGCGACGAGTATCGCGAGCAGGGCCAGCGCGGCTGGCAGCGAGAGAGCCACTACCCGGCCCAGGTGGCACGGAGTCCGTCGAGCACAGCCGACGCCCGACGATCGGGATCGTCGGAGAGCGCCTGGGGGCGAAGCGGGCTCCCCGGCGGATGGAAGGTCAACTCGGTCACCGTCTGCGGGCCGGCGACGACATACCGCCACTGATAAGCCGTGCCGGCCAAGCGCTCGCCCTCGGCACCCTCAAGGCCACGGTCGCTCCGCCAGATCTCCTGATCGTCGCGCACCAGCCCTCGCCACTCCGGCAGGACCGCGGCGGCCTCCTCGGCGGGACGGATGCAGAGGAACGCCCACTCGCTCCAGGCCGCGACGAGCGTCCCATGCTGCTGACTCATCTGCGGGACGCTGGGCCTGACCTGGGCGCCGTTCTCCGAGTCCTCGAAATGGATCGAGTTGATGAGGGAGGCGAGCAGTTCGGACCGCGGAGCGGCGGCTCCGAACCAGGTGGTCGCCTCGTGGTAGGGGCCAACCCAGACCAGGCAGCTGTCGGAGCGGTCGGCCGCCTCGTACAGGTGGACGTCGTATCCCTTACGGGCGAAGACGCGCTTGGATGCGCCTGGCATCATCTTCTTCTGAATCACCTGGTACTGGCCGACTGCCGTCACGTGGAAATCCCGCTGGACGCGCACACCGGAAATACGCGTCACACACACCCAGTCCGGTTTGCCGAATTCTTGAGGAAGATCGATGTCAAGCCGCGCCCCATCGGGCGCAATGCGAATCATCCCGACAACCTCCAAAAACAATAGATAGGTGGATGTCGATATAAAATACTTGACTATCGGATCTACCGCAAGACGCTATCACCACGTAAAGCCGCCCGTGATCCGGCCGAGACAACACGGCGCGGTTCGGGGCGAAGCCCGCAAAAGGGACGGCCGTTCCTGCATTGCCAGAACCTCCAGCCGTGATATCTCATTGTCGTCGAGCGATAGGTGTCGCCATTGTGAACTAAATGCGTCACGACAGCTTGCGCTCAGACCACGCGTGGTGTTACCGCTCCGTGACCAACCGAGTTGCACTTCGCCACTTCAGGCCGCCTACAGTGGCCGCACCGGGGGTCAACCGACCCCGATCCGGGAGACGACAGGGGACGGTGGACGACGTGACGACGGGCGAACCGCTCATCGTGCTGGACGCGGTCAACAAGTGGTTCGGGCCGCTGCACGTGCTGGACGACGTCTCACTGTCGGTGGGGCGGGGCGAGGTGGTCGTGGTGATCGGCCCGTCCGGCTCCGGCAAGTCGACGCTGTGCCGCACGATCAACCGACTGGAACCGATCAACTCGGGCACCATCACCTTCGACGGCCAGCCGCTGCCAGCCGAGGGCAAACCCCTCGCCAAGCTACGCAGCGAGGTCGGCATGGTCTTCCAGTCCTTCAACCTCTTCGCACACAAGACCATCCTGGAGAACGTCACCCTCGGCCCGATCAAGGTCCGCAAGGAGAAGCCGGCCGCCGCCCGCGAGCGCGGCCTGGCTCTGCTCGACCGGGTTGGCATCGCCAACCAGGCGGACAAGTTCCCGGCCCAACTCTCCGGCGGCCAGCAGCAGCGGGCGGCAATCGCCCGAGCGCTGGCCATGCAGCCCAAGGCGATGCTCTTCGACGAGCCGACCAGCGCCTTGGACCCGGAGATGGTCGGCGAGGTGCTCGACGTGATGACCTCGCTGGCGAGCGACGGCATGACGATGGTCGTGGTGACCCACGAGATGGGCTTCGCCCGGCACGCGGCGAACCGGGTCATCTTCATGGCCGACGGGCAGCTGGTCGAGGACGCCCCACCGACGGAGTTCTTCGCGAACCCGCGCAGTGAGCGGGCCCGAGACTTCCTCTCCAAGATCCTCACGCACTAGGCGTCCGTAGTGGAGCGCGCCGTACTCGGTGGGCTCCGTTGAAGAAGGAGAAGAGTATGCGTATCAAGCGCGTTGCGGCAGTCGCCGCGGTCGCCGCTCTGGCGCTCGGCCTCACCGCCTGTGGTGGCGACGACGGCGGGGAGGGCACCGGCGCCGGCAGCAAGTCCTTCGCCGCCGGCAGCACCATGGAGAAGCTGAACAAGGCCCAGAAGATCAAGGTCGGCACCAAGTTCGACCAGCCGGGCTTCGGTCAGAAGGGCCTGTCGGGCAAGCCGGAGGGCTTCGACGTCGAGATCGCCAAGATCGTCGTCAAGGAACTCGGCATCCCCGAGGACAAGATCGAGTGGGTGGAGACGCCCTCCAAGGTGCGCGAGGACGTGATCGTAAACGGCACGGTCGACCTGGTCGCCGCCACTTACACGATCAAGGACGAGCGCAAGGAGAAGATCTCCTTCGCCGGTCCGTACTACGAGGCTGGCCAGAACATCATGGTCCGCAAGGACGACGCGGCGATCACCGGGCCGGACTCGTTCAAGGACGGCAGCAAAAAGGTCTGCTCGGTCACTGGCTCCACGCCGGCCGAGGAGATCAAGAAGTACGTCAAGGACGTCGGCAGCCAGCTGGTGCTCTTCGACACGTACGACAAGTGCCGGGACGCGCTCAAGGGCAAGCAGGTAGACGCGGTCACCACTGACAACGTGATCCTGCTCGGCTACATCGCCAAGGACGAGGCGTCGTTCAAGATGGCCACCGACAACTTCACCAAGGAGCCGTACGGCATCGGTGTCAAGAAGGACGACACCGCCTTCCGTACCTTCATCAACGACCTGCTCGAGAAGATCTTCACGGACGGTCGCTGGAAGAGCGCCTGGGACGAGACCGCCGGCAAGTTCGGCGCCACGCTGGGCACGCCGCCGACCATCAACCGCTACTGATCTGATCCTTCGATCTGGAGGGTGGGGAGGAACGCCGACCCGTGAACGTGCTCATCGACAAGTTCGACGTCTTTGCGGGTGGTTTCTGGCTCACCCTCCAGATCTGCGTCCTCGCCGCGATCGGCGCCCTCGTCCTGGGCGCCATCGTGGCGGTGCTGCGCATCTCACCGGTGCCGCCTCTCCGCGCGCTCGGCACCGGCTACGTGAACGTCTTCCGCAACATGCCGCTGACCGTGGTGATGTTCTTCGCGGCGTTCGGCCTGCCGGCGCTCGGCTCCAACGCGGACTTCCTCCGCGTCCCGGTGCTCGACTCGCTGTTCACCCGCCTCGGCACCGATCTTCCGTATTTTCGGTTCGCGCTGATCGCCCTCGTGCTGTACACCGCCGCGTTCGTCTGCGAGGCGCTGCGCTCGGGGGTGAACGCGGTCCCACCCGGACAGGCGGAGGCCGCCCGCTCAATTGGGTTGACCTTCGGCCAGAACCTGCGGCACGTGGTTCTGCCCCAGTCCTGGAAGGCCTCCGTGGTGCCGCTCGGCTCCGTGATCATTGCGATGATCAAGAACTCGGCGCTGGTCGGCTTCTTCGGGGTGGTCGGTGATCTGTCGCAGAGCGCCGATCAGCTCACCTCGGCCGAGGGCTACGCCTTCATCCCCGTCGCCATCGGCATCTCGATCGGATATCTGATCATGACAGTGCCGCTCGGCGCCCTGCTGGACCGGCTGGAGAAGCGACAGGCGGTGGCACGATGACCCGGCAGACCAGCGTCCTGTACGACGTTCCCGGCCCCCGCCAGCGGCGGATCACCCTCATCAGCAGCCTGGTCGCCAGCGTGGTCCTGCTGATCGGGGCGTACTTCCTGATCTACCGGCCACTGGAGGACAAGGGCCAGTTCTCGCTGGAGTTGTGGGGGCCGCTGGTCGATCCCTCCAACGAGAACTTCTCCCAGGTCTGGGATCGGATCGGCCTCGGCTTCAAGAACACCCTGTTCGCGGCGGCGCTGGCCATCGTGGCTTCGCTGGTGGTCGGAACGCTGCTCGCCGTCCTGCGGATCCAGCTCAAGAGCCTGACCCGACGGCGGTTCGTCGGCGCGGCGACGCCGCTGGCGTACCTGCTGCGCGGGCTGAGCGCGGTGCTGTCGGCGATCACCCGCGTCTGCGTCGAGGTGTTCCGCGGCCTGCCCGTCGTGCTCACCATCTTCTTCGTGGCCCGCGGCTTCCCCGAGTTCGGCCTGTACTTCGACAACCTCTGGTACCTGGTCATCGGCCTCACCATCTACAACTCGGTGGTGATCGGCGAGATCCTCCGTTCCGGCATGGAGGGGCTGCCGGGCGGCCAGGCGGAGGCCGCTGCCGCCATCGGGCTCTCCCCGACCCAGACCACCCGGATGATCCTGCTGCCGCAGGCCTTCCGGATCATGCTGCCGGCACTGATCAGCCAGCTTGTCGTGGTACTCAAGGACACCTCGCTGGGGTTCATCATCAGCTACGAGGAGACGCTGAACATCGGCAAACAGATCATCGGCGTGCTGGGCAACCCGATCCAGGTCTACGTCGTGATCGCCGCGCTCTTCATCGTGGTGAACTACTCGCTGTCGAAGCTCGCTCAGTACGTCCAAAGGCGGCTCGCCCGGGGCCGCAAGACCGCCGGCACCCCGGCGCAGAACCCGCCGCCGGCGGCCCTGATGTCCCAGGCCGAGGGCGCGGGCGGAGGCGGCGGGGGCGTCTGAGCCACGTCACACCGATCAGAAGGCCCGAAGGCCGCCCCGAGCAGTTCGGGGCGGCCTTCGGTCATCTGTCGGTATCCGCTCGGCGAGCGCTGCCGGCCCGACTCAGCGGGCGATCTCGGTGACCCGGGACTCGCGGACCACTGTGACCCGGATCTGACCCGGGTAGGTCAGCTCCTCCTCGATCTGCTTGGCCACGTCGCGGGCCAGCACGGCCGCCCCGATGTCGTCCACGTCGTCCGGCTTGACCATCACCCGGATCTCGCGGCCGGCCTGCATGGCGAAGACCCTGTCCACGCCGAGCTTGCCGGCCGCGATCTCCTCGATCCGCTCCAGCCGCTTGACGTACGCCTCCAGGCTTTCCCGGCGCGCGCCCGGCCGACCACCCGAGCAGGCGTCGGAAGCCTGGGTGAGCACGGCCTCGATGGTCTGCGGGGGCACCTCGTTGTGGTGCGCCTCGATGGCGTGCACCACGTCCTCGTGCTCGCCGTACTTGCGGGCCAGGTCCGCGCCGATGATGGCGTGGCTGCCCTCCACCTCGTGGGTGAGCGCCTTGCCGATGTCGTGCAGGAACGCCGACCGTTTGATGATCGGCACGTCCAACCGCAGCTCGGCGGCCATGATGCCGGCGATGTGGGCGGTCTCGACCAGGTGCTTGAGCACGTTCTGCCCGTATGAGGTGCGGTAACGCAGCCGACCGAGCAGGGTCACCAGCTCCGGGTGGATCTCGGTGATGCCGACTTCGACAAGGGCGTCCTCGGCGGCCCGGAGGCAGAGCTGCTCCACCTCCTGCCGGGCCAGGTCGTAGACCTCCTCGATCCGGTGCGGGTGGATACGCCCGTCCAGGACCAGCTTCTCCAGAGTCACCCGACCCACCTCGCGACGAACCGGGTCGAAGCAGGAGAGCAGCACCGCCTCGGGGGTGTCGTCGATGATCAGGTTGACGCCGGTCACCGACTCGAAGGCGCGGATGTTGCGCCCTTCCCGGCCGATGATCCGCCCCTTCATCTCGTCACCGGGGAGGTGCAGGACGCTGACCACGCTCTCCGCGGTCTGCTCGCTGGCGACCCGCTGGATCGCGTCCACCACGATGTGCCTGGCGCGCTGCTCGGCCGTGTTGCGCGCGTCGGACTCGATGTCCCGCACGAGCAGCGCCGCTTCCCGCTTGGCAGACGTCTCGATGGCGTCGACCAGTTCCAGACGCGCGGAGTCGGCGGTGAGCCCGGCGATCCGCTCCAGCTCCCGGCGGCGCAGCTCCTCCGACTCGGCCAGCTCGGCCTCGCGCTGGGCGAGCGCGGCCTCCCGGGCGGCGAGGGCGGCCTTCGCGGCGGTGAGCTGCCGCTCCCGCTCGGCGAACCGCTCCACCTCCTCGGTGTGCATCCGCTCCCGCTCGTCCATCCGAGCTGCCCGACGTTCCACCTCGGCGGCCTGTTCCCGGGTGGTGGCGGCGAGTACGGCGACCTCCCGCTCGCCGCTGCGCCGGGCCGCCGTCCGCAGCTGTTCGGCGTCCGCCTCGGCCTGCTTGTGGGCGCGCTCCAGAACGGTGTCCGCCTCGGCTCGGGCGTCGTCGAGGACCCGCCGTGCCTCGGCGCGGGCCGCCTTCGCCTCGGCCTTCGCAGCCGCCGCCTCGGTACGGGCCGCCGCGGCCGCTGACTTCGCCACGTCGATCGTGCTGTTCGCCTCATCGGCCGCGGTCCGTAGGGCGGCCAGCGACTGCTCCTGGCGGTCCTTCTCGGCGATGAAGGCGGGATCCTCCGGAGCCGGCGCGGCGCCCATCCGGCGCAGTGTCCGGATGCCGACCAGCACGGCCCCGATCACCACCACCGCGAGGACGAGGACGGCCGCGAGGAGCACGACATCGAACGCGTTCATGCCGGGACCCCGTCGGGTCTACCGCTGAACCTGTGCCGCCGCCCCGCCATGGCCGCCTCCCCTAACGTCGAGACCGCAGCGACCGTGCCGGGGCACACTCCTGCGGCTGTGGACGCCCGACCGGAGCGGCTGGCCGTGGGTAGCTTTCTCCGCCGGCGGTGCCCGTGGGGCAGCGTCGGCGACCGGGTGCAGTTGTCGCAGCGTTCCGGACCGGCCTGTCCGGAACTGCCGCCAAAGGCCGCGGAGTCGGCCAAAGTGATGCTGTTCTGTTACGCGATCTATGTTGTGCGCTTAGCCTGCGCTGGTCGGGCAATGTGAGCCTGTATGGCGAGGCTAGGTCTCCGGGGGTGTTCTGGTCAAGGACTCATGATCAAACCCCCCGAACGGAGAGAAGTTGAACCGTCACCGCGCGCTGATATCTCGGCGGACAGGAAGGGACAAACTCCGCGAGGCGTGCCGAGGCCTTGACGTGTCGGGCCTGCTCAGCGCCGTCCAGCCGGCTGTCGGACGCGACCGACGACAAGCGAGGTGTGACGGAACCGTCTCACCAGACGTCAGCCGGCTCCGCCCGCCACCGCCGCGACGACCAGTGCCGCGTTGCCCCCTGCGGGTGAGCCGTCCGGCAGGCACAGGGTGTCCTCGAGCCCGATTCGGGTGTCCAGACCCCGGCGCACCGCCTCGGCGAGGACCGGCCAGGTCGCCGGACCCTCGCCGTGCAGCAACACCGACGGCGCGCCCACCGGCAGCGCTGCGAGAATCCGGGAGGCGTCGGCCAACGCGACAGCCACGTCCTCGGCCATGCACTCGACCAGAACCCGCCCGGCCGGCACCCGCCACCGCCGGTACGCCGCGACCGCGTCGAGCGTCCACAGCCCTGCCTCGACGAGCACACCACGCTCGTGCAGGGCAGCCGCGACCGCCTCGGCACCGGGCTCGTGCGCGTTGACCGAGGCGAAGTCGGGCAGCACCGGCCAGGCCCGGACGGCGGCCACGCGGGCAGCCGGATCCGGCGAGATCCAGGCCCCGGTGCTCACCCCGACCGGCAGCCCCGGCCGAGCGGCACGGATCGCGGTCAGCGCGCCGGCGATCACCGCCGGCCGCAGCGACTCGGCACCGGCCTCGTCCCGGGGATGGACATGGACGGCCGCCACGCCGAGCGCCGCGCAACGGGCCGCGTCGGCGGCCAGCTCCGCCGCCGTCAGCGGCACGGCCGGATGTGCCTCCCGGCCGTGCCCGCCGTTCAGACATGCCTTCAACATCGGGCCCGCACCTCCATCGGGAGTCGCAGCGGACCGCTCACTCGACCAGACGGTTGTCGCGCTCCAACTCACCCTCGGCGTCGGCGAGCGCGTCGGCGTCGATCTGCTCGGCGAACTCGGCCGCCTCGGCGCTCTGCGCGGCGAGCGCGTCCTTCACCGCCCGGATGGCCACACCGGGCGGGTAACCCTTGCGGGCCAGCATGCCCACCAGCCGGCGGAAGACCGCGTCCGGCTCGCCTCGGGCGGTGCGCAGCTTGCGCTCCACCAGGCCACGGGCGGTGTCCGCCTCGGTCTCCTCGTCCAGCTCACCCAGCGCCTCGGTGGCCACCTCGCCATCCACGCCCTTGCGGCGCAGCTCGTTGGCGAGTGCCCGGCGAGCGAGGCCGCGCCCGGTGTGCCGGCTGGACACCCAGGCCCGGGCGAACGCGGCGTCGTCGATGATGCCGACCTCGTCGTACCGGTCGAGCACCTCGGCCGAGACCTCCTCGGAGATGCCCCGCTTCGCCAACGCCCCGGCCAGCTCGGCCCGGGTGCGGGGCCGGACGGCAAGCTGGCGCAGACAGATCTCGCGGGCCACCTCGGACTCGTCGCGGGGAGGGGCCGGAGACTCGACGGAGTCGGCCTCCTCGGACCGACCCCGGCGGCCTCGGCGAGGGCGGGGTGCATCGGTGGCGTCGCCCGTACGAGGCGGACTGGCATCCCAGCCCCGCCCCGTACGAGCGCGTCGTCCTGCCATGGGTCAGCGACCGGTCAGAAGTCGACCGGCGGCAGCTCCGGGCCACCGGCGGCGTCACCCGCACCGACCCCGACGCCGAGCTTCTCCAGGATCTTCTTCTCGATCTCGGCGGCCACGTCCGGGTTTTCCTTCAGGAACTCCCGGGCCTTCTCCTTGCCCTGGCCGAGCTGGTCGCCGTCGTACGTGTACCACGCTCCGGACTTGCGGATGATCGCCTGCTCCACGCCGACGTCGATCAGCGAGCCCTCACGCGAGATGCCCTTGCCGTACATGATGTCGAACTCGGCCTGCTTGAACGGCGCGGCGACCTTGTTCTTCACGACCTTGACCCGGGTGCGGTTACCGACCACGTCGGTGCCGTCCTTGAGGCTCTCGATGCGTCGCACGTCGAGCCGGACCGAGGCGTAGAACTTCAGCGCCCGACCACCAGTGGTGGTCTCCGGGCTGCCGAACATGACACCGATCTTTTCCCGCAGCTGGTTGATGAAGATCGCCGTGGTGCCGGTGTTGCTGAGCACACCGGTGATCTTCCGGAGCGCCTGGCTCATCAGCCGGGCCTGGAGGCCCACGTGGCTGTCGCCCATCTCGCCCTCGATCTCGGCGCGTGGCACCAGGGCCGCCACCGAGTCGATCACGATGATGTCCAGAGCGCCGGAGCGGATCAGCATGTCCGCGATCTCCAGCGCCTGCTCGCCGGTGTCCGGCTGGGAGACCAGCATCGCGTCGGTGTCGACGCCGAGGGCCTTCGCGTACTCCGGGTCGAGCGCGTGCTCGGCGTCGATGAAGGCGGCGATGCCGCCGTTGCGCTGGGCGTTGGCCACCGCGTGCAGTGCCACAGTGGTCTTACCGCTGGACTCGGGACCGTAGATCTCGACCACCCGGCCACGGGGCAGGCCGCCAATGCCGAGGGCCACGTCGAGCGCGATGGAGCCGGTCGGAATGATCGCGGTCTGGATGACCGGCCGATCACCCAACCGCATCACCGAGCCCTTGCCAAATTGCTTGTCAATCTGAGCGAGAGCAAGGTCGAGTGCCTTCTCCCGGTCAGGCCCTGCTGCCATGGTTGCCACCCCTGCCTTCGCCGGCGTCTTTGCTGAGCTTCGCGTCACGCGGACACGCTAGGCGCTAGGTCCGACAGAAAACCAGCCGACGGGCCGCGAGCTGTGGACGAGCACCCCGCTGTGGACAATAGCCGAACAGGTGTACGACTCGACAAGCGACACGCGGAACCGGCAAAAAGGCTGCTCAGCGTAGTCGCGCGGGCACCCGGTCGGGGTATGCGGCACAAACCGCCCGCCACACCACGTGCGTCTGCTCCCCCGATGCGAGGGCCTGCTCGATGGTCCGCCCGCCGAGCTGGGACAGCACCTGATCGCGGGCGATGCTGGCCGCGTAGCCGGGCCCGAACGCCTCGTCCAGCCGCGTCCAGAAGTCGGTCAGCCGCACAGTGATCAGCCCTCCTCGTCCGGCGCCCCGGTCGGCACCGGGCGCAACGCTAGCGCCACCAGGGGCGCCGCCGCGACCGCCGCGAGCAGGGTGAGCACGGGATAACCGGCGAACTGCATGACAAACCCGCTGACCACGGCAGCCCCGGCCCCGGCCAACCCCATGATCAGGTCGGACAGCCCCTGGACGCTCGGCCGCACGGCGGCCGCCACCGACTCGGACAGCAGGGTCGAGCCGGCCACCATCGTCCCCGACCAGCCCAACCCGAGCAGAACCAGGCCGACCGAGAGCCGAGGCGTGTGGTGCCCGGCGGTGCCGGCGACCGCGCAGGCGGCCAGCAGCAGCCCCACCCCACCGAGGATCACCGCCCGTCGACCGAGCCGGTCGGTGAGCCAACCCACCACCGGGGAGAACGCGTACATGCCGGCGATGTGCAGGCTCAGCACGATGCCGACCAGCCGCAACACGTCGGCGTCGGCGTGCGACTCACCGAGCCGGACCGGAGTCATCGCCATCACCGCCACCATCACCAGGTGACCCACCGCCACGGCGGCGATGCCGAGTCGGGCGGCGGGCTGTCCGCGTACCACCGACCAGGCCGCACGCATTCCGGCGCCGCGCGGCACGCGCACCTTGACCGGCGCGGCGGCCGGCGTCGCGCCGCCACCCGCCGCCGGCGCCTCGGCCGCCACAGCGGTCGCCGTCGCGTCGGCGGCCGGCGGCAGATCGGCGGCCGGTGCGTCGGCCGCCGCGAGCCGCCGCGCCGTGAGCAGCGGGTCGGGCCGGAGCAACCCGAGGAGTACGACGGCAGCCAGCACGAACGCGGCCGCGCTGAACGCGAACGGGCCGGCCAACGGGGGCAACCCCCAGCCGGTGGTGACGCGGTCGGCCAGCGCGGCGAAGTTCGGCGCGGCCACCGCACCGATGGTGGTGGCCCAGACGATCAGGGAGAGCTGCCGCCCCCGGCGGACCGGCTCGGCGAGGTCCACGGCCGTGTAGCGGGCCTGGAGGTTCGCCGCGGTGCCCCCGCCGAAGAGCAGCATGCCGAGGAAGAGCAGCGGCACCCAGCGGGTGGCCGCGGCCAGCACCACCAGCAGGCCACCGACGGCGCCGATCGCGTACGCCAGCACCAGGCCCGGCCGGCGGCCGTGCCGCGCCATGATCCGGGTGACCGGGACGGCGAGCAGCGCGGCACCGACCACCCCGGCGCTCTGCGCGACACCGGCCACCGCGGTCCCGGCGATCCGTGCCGCGAGCAGCGCGCCCACGGCGATGCCGATGGTCACGCCGATCCCGCCGATGATCTGGGTGGTGAAGAGCAGCCGCAGGGTACGCCGCTGGATCGACGCGACGTCGGGTCGGGCGACGGTACGCGGCGCGGTCAGGTCGGTCGCCATCGGCGCTCCTGTCGGAAGGGGTGGCTCATCCTCGCGCACCCACACCTACCAGCGGCAGTGGGTTTTGCCGACAGCCGAACCGACAGCCGGTTCCCGGCGGGCGGCGGGCGGCGGGCGGCGGGCGGCAGGCGGCGGGCGGCGGGCGGGTCCTACCCGCGCGGTTGTGGTGGGCTGGGCGCGGCCAGCAGGGATGCCAGCCGACGGATCCGGGTCAGGGTGCGCGCGGCGACGACCACACTGACGGCGGCGACCACACCGAAGATCACCGCGAAGCCCTCGTTGTCGGCGGCGAGCAGAGCGAGCAGGACCAGCCCGAGGCAGATGCCCAGGATGGCCAGCAGCGCCGCCCAGGTGGCTCGCCGCTGCTCGACCAGATAGCGGGGCAGTGCGGCCCGCGTGGCCTCGTCCGCGGGCACGGCGCTGGTGTGCACTGCCTGGCGCAGCGCGTACCCCTCCGGATCGCGCCGGGCGACCTGCTCGCCCGCGCTCGACCGATTGAAGTACACGGCGGGGCCGACCCAGACGAGGTTCAGCGCACCGTTCAGCACGGCCTCGACCAGCGGCTCCTGCCTGTCGAAGAGCCAGCGCACCGGCAGCCCGATGAGCACCGTCATCGGCACCCAGTAGACGGCCATGAGCTGCAAGCCGGGCGCCCGCTCGAAGAACCGCTTCCATCTCCCGCGGCGCCCGGCGGCCACACCCACGCGACGCTCCCCGTTGTCAACGTCCATCGACACCGGTTACCCAGCCACTCGATCCGCGAAGCACCGTCAATCTTGGACAGTTTCCGTCATCCGCTGACGGAAACTGTCCAAGATCTGCACAGCTCAGGGTCAGCCGGCCATCACCCGCTGGTGCAGCGCGGAGACCGCCGAACGCGCCGCCACGAAAGCGCCGTGCTGCCAGGCCACCTCGTGGCTGAGCCAGTCCCCGGCGAAGTAGACCCGCCCGGCCGGCTGGAGCAGCAGGTTGTAGCCGGCCGTGCCGTACCGGGGCGACGTCCAGGCGCCCTCGATGTAGCGGGTCCGGTCCCAGGCGTGGGAGTACGAGGTGACCAGCTCACTGCGGTACTTGTCACCGTGGATCTTCACACCCTGGCTGATCGCGCGCTCGCTGCGCTGCTCCGGCGTGAGCCCGCTGTACGCCCTGGCGTTCGCCCCGGTGTTGTAGTACCCGACCACCAGGCCGCGCTTCCCGTGGAAGCCGTAGGACGGGTACCAGATGTGCGACAGGTCCAGGTCGGTCTCGGTGATGCCGCCGTAGATCCGCTGATCGGTCTCCCACCAGCGGCTGCGGTATTCCAGGCCGATCTTCCCGGAGGCGGTGACCGGAAAATCGGCCAGGGCCGCGGTCACCGCCGTGCCGAGATTGTGCGGCACCCGGGCCATCAGGTGCGGCGGTAGGGCCGCCACGCAGTAGTCGGCGGTGACCTGCGACTGCCGGCCGCCCTGCCGATAGGTCACCTCGACCCGGCTGCCCCGGTCGGTCACCCCGGTGACCTCGGCGTTGAGTCGGATCCGGTGCGGGCCCACCGCGCGGGCCAGGGCTCGGGGGATCTGGTCCATCCCGCCGACCGGCTGGAACATCAGCATGGCCTGGTCGTAGCCGAACTCAAAGGAGAAGTACCGGCCGATGTTGCTGGCGAACACGTCGGCGAGCGCCGGCGGCGCACCGAGCGGACTCCCCACGTCGTTACCCGCACCGGGATACGCGGAGAAGCCGCGACGGTTGGTCCCGGTGTACGCCCAGTCGCTGGTCCGTCCGCCGATCGCGCCGAAGCTCTGCAGGAACGACAGCAGCCGGTCACGGTCCTCGGTGGTGAGCCGGGCGTCCAGCGCGCCCTGGTCGGTGGCCTTGGCGAGCAGCTCCGAGACGTAGCCGTACACGTCGGCCTTGGCGGTGCGGTACCGGACCGGCTCGGTCATCCCGGCGGACTCGTTGTAGATCCAGGCGTCGGCGTTCTGGTTCGTGAAGACCTCGATGGGTACGCCGAGTTCCCGGCAGTAGTCCATCGTGACCATCCACTGTGCGATGCGGCCCGGCCCGGCGTTGAAGTAGACCCCGTCGGAGAAGCCGGCCCGCTGGGTGCGTCCGTCGAGGTCGGTCTCGACGTCGCCGCCCCGAATGGTCAGGTTCCGCCCACCGGCTCGGTGCCGCGCCTCCAGGACGGTGCAGTGATAGCCGGCCTTGCCCAACTCGTACGCCGTGGTGAGCCCGGCGATGCCGCCGCCGAGCACGACCACGCTGGCGCCCGACCGCCCGCTGAGAGTGAAGTCGGAGGGTTCCGGCGGCCGGAATGCCGGGGTGACCGAGGCCGCTGCGCTGGGGGCCAGCCCCATGGCGCCCATCGTGGCGAGCATCGCTCCGGCACCACCGCTGATTCCGACCGTACGCAGGAACCCACGCCGGCTGACCATCGACTGCGTCTGATCGCTCATAACGGCCTCCCCTACAAGATCGACTCGCATGAGTCTGCAGAGGATCTGTTACGCGGTTCACGCATCGCCGTTTCCGGCGGGTATCGCCTCGGCACGCGACCCGGGCGGCAATTTCCGCCGGTTCGGGCCGGGGCGGCTGCGGTCGCCGGCTCGGGCCGGGGCGGCTGCGGTCGCCGGCTCGGGCCGGGGCGGCTGCGGTCGCCGGCTCGGGCCGGGCGGCTGCGGTCGCCGGCGTTAGCCGTGGTGGGCCGTCCGTGGGCCGTGGTGAGCCCTGGTCGCCAGCTCGGGCCGCGGTGGGCCCTGGTCGCCGGCTAGGCAGGCAGGGCGCGGGTGACGACGGTGAGGTCGGCGACCAGCCCCTCGTACGCCTTGTCCTGGTCGTCGGCCCGCAGGACGGCGGACGGGTGGATGGTGGCCAACAGCCGAGCCTGCGGCGCGTCGGCCCGCTTTCCGGCGTTGTCCACCGGCACCTGCTCGAAGTCCGCGGGGTGCTGGGCCGACTCCGGCCAGGGCAGCAGCTCGCCCCGCTGCCGGGTGACCCGGAAGGACGGGCCGAGCAGCGCCTTGGCGGCGGTCGCGCCGAGCACCACCACGACCTCCGGACGCAGTCGGGCGAACTCGGCGACCAGCCAGGGGCGGCAGGCGGTGATGTGCGCCTGGTCCGGGGTCTGGTGGATCCGCCGCTTGCCGCGCAGCTCAAAACGAAAATGCTTTACGGCATTTGTCAGGTAAAGGTGGCCCGGGTCCAGCCCAGCGTCGTCGACCGCGCGGCGCAGCAGGCGTCCGGCCGGGCCGACGAAGGGCAGCCCCTTCTGGTCCTCCATGTCGCCGGGCTGCTCGCCGACGAGCACCACGCGGGCGCTCTCGTCACCCCGGCCGAAGACCGTCTGCGAGGCGTCCCGGTACAGCTCGCAGCCCCGGCAGCCGCCCGCGGCGGTGCGCAGGTCGTCGATGGTGTCGGCGTCGGGCGGGATGAACCGCTGGGCGCCCGGAGCACTCCCGGTCTGCTCGGCCATGCCGACTGTTATATACCCGTTCGATGCTCACCGCCGGATACGCCCCGGCCGCGATGCGTCAGTACCCGTTTCCGCCGCCGTCGCCGCCGGACGCGATCGCGATCAGCACGATGACGATGATGATGATCGCCACCGCGATGGCGATCCAGATCCCCTTACGAGCCCCACCAGAAGCCATGTCCCCCACCTCCGGGCGCCCGCATACCCGTCCCCGCCGTCCCGAATCCCCGCGATCTTGCACTTTCTGCGCAGGCCAACCCCCACAGGCCCGACATTTCCCCAACCGAAACTGCAAGATCGCGGTCGCGGGGCGCGTCGAGACCTGCGACCAGGCCCTCACCGCGATCGCCCGACCGGGGGTGGCGAGCGTCCAGATCATCCTCAACGCGGTCCGCCACAAGCCCCTG
>NZ_JBEYSL010000050.1:0-22297 GCF_040642735.1 Micromonospora sp. NPDC047753
GGGCCAACGCCGGCAACTGCTCCGGGGTGCGGGCGAGCGCCTCGGCCGCCGCCCGGGCCGCGACGCCGGCCACCGCCGGCAGGTCGTCGCTGTCCGCGCCTTCGGCCGCGGCGGCGGCGGCCGAGATCACGGTGAGCAGGGTGCCCTCGACCGGCCGGGAGACCGCTGTGTACGCGGCGGTGGTGCCGGAGCGCAGCGCGGCGGCGAACTCCCGGCCACGCACCGCCGGCACCCCGGCGACCTGGTCGGCGAGACCACGCAGGATCTGCGAGAGGATCACCCCGGAGTTGCCCCGCGCGCCGAGCAGCGCGCCCTGGGCCATCAGCCGCAGCGCGTGCCCGTGCGCTGTCGGCCCGCTGTGCGGGAGAGTGTCCAGATCCATGGCGAGGGCCTGCTGCGCCGAGGTGAGGGTGAGCACCAGGTTGGTGCCGGTGTCGCCGTCGGGCACCGGATAGACGTTGAGCTGGTCGATCTCGCCCTGGTGACGCTTCAGTGCGGCCAGCCCGCTCGCGCACCAGCGGCGGACCGCGGCGGCGTCGAGGGTGTCCAGCACGGGCAGAAGCCTACTGGCGCGCACCGACACCCGTCGGACTCGTCCGGCGTGTCCTCGCCGGGCCCGGGCGGCGCGGGCCGCAGTCTCTCGCGGGCCATGGGCGGCGTAGGCCGCAGTCTCTCGCGGGGCGCGTGCGGCGCTGGCCGCAGCGGGGACGAGCGCCTCCGGTACCCTTGCCGCCGGGCCGGCCCACCGCAGGGCGGACGGGCCCACGACCAGGCGTGAGCCGGGGCACGGGCGAGCGCCGGACCGGGCCGGTTGGCCGAGTCGGCGAGTCATCGGGTAACCTGACCAGGTTGCCCGGGCAGCACCTGCCGGCGACCTCATGAACGTATCAATCCCAGGAGTATCCCGTGGCTAGCGTGTGCGACGTCTGTGGCAAGGGACCGGGCTTCGGCCACAACGTGTCCCACTCGCACCGGCGGACCAACCGCCGCTGGAACCCGAACATCCAGTCGGTGCGTACCCCGGCCGGTGGCGGCAACACCAAGAAGTTGAAGGTCTGCACCTCGTGCATCAAGGCCGGCAAGGTCACCCGCGCCTGACGCGGTAGCACCCACCTTTCGTTCGGCTCAGCCGGCGGACCCCGAGGGTCCGCCGGCTCTGTCGTGTTCCCGGGGCGGACGACGCCGCACACCGCCCCGCCGGGGCCCGGCACACCGGCCAGTCCCGGGCCCGACGAGCAGGTCAGAGGGTACGGCCGAAGGAGACGCAGCCCTCCGCGTCCTTGTAGAAGCCGAAGTTCGGGATCCTTTCGTACCCGGCGGAGCCGTACATGGCGATCGCCTCGGGCTGCCTGTCGCCACACTCCAGGACCACCCGCTTGCGGCCCTGCTCGCGGGCGGAGCGCTCGACGGCCGCCAGCACCGCGCGGGCCACCCCCCGCCCCCGTGCCGTCGGAGCCGTGTACATCCGCTTCAGCTCCGCGCTGTCCGCGCCGTGGCTGCGCCAGCCACCGCAGCCGACCGGCTCACCGGCCAGGTAGGCCACCAGGAACGCGCCATCGGGCGGCTCGAACTCGGCCGCGTCCACCGGGGTGTCGTCGCCGGTGCCGCCGTACCGGGCACCGAGGTCGGCCAGTGCGGCATGGATCAGGTGCTGCGCCACCGGTGCGTCGAACCGCACCGCCCGGATCTCGATCTCACTCACGGTATCCAGGGTACGGCCGCGCGCGGACCTCACCGGAAGTGGTCCCAGCCGGCCGGGCCGTCGTAGGCGACGCCGTCGACAGTCACGCCGGCACCGTCGGTGACCAGACCGATCGGCCGCCAGCCCGGCGGCAACGCCACCGCCGGGGGGAAGGTCGCGGCCAGCGCGTGATCGTCGCCACCGGCGAGGATCCAGGTGTACGGGTCGACGCCGAGCGCCTGCGCCGCGTCGGCCATCTGCCGGGGCACCTCGAACCCGTCGCGGCGCACGTCGATCGCCACCCCGCTGGCCGCCGAGACGTGCCCGAGGTCGGCGAGGAGCCCGTCCGACACGTCGATCATGGAGGTGGCACCGAGCTGGGCGGCTTGCGGGCCGGCCTGGTAGGGCACCTGCGGCCGCCGGTACGCCTCGACCAACAGCCGGGGCGTACGGAAGCCCCGGGTCAGCACTGTCAGCCCGGCTGCCGCGTACCCGGTGCGCCCGGCCAGAGCGAGCACGTCCCCCGGTCGGGCGCCCGAGCGCAGCACGGGCGGACGGCCTGCCAGGTCGCCCAGCGCGGTGACCGCGACGGTCAGGGTGGGACTGGCCGACATGTCCCCGCCGACGACGCTCGCGCCGACCGTCGCCGCCTCCGCGGAGAGCCCGTCGGCCAACTCCTCCGCCCAGGCGGTGTCCAGGTCCGCCGGCATGCAGAGAGCGACCAGCAGGGCGGTCGGCGTGGCACCCATCGCCGCGATGTCCGCCAGGTTGGCGGCTGCCGCCCGGTGCCCGACGTCACGGGCCGAGGACCAGTCCCGTCGGAAGTGCCGCCCATCGACAAGCACGTCGGTGGAGGCCGCCACCCGGCCGTCCGGCGCGGCCACCACCGCCGCGTCGTCGCCCGGGCCGAGCAGGGTCGTCGGCCCGTACGACAGCCGAGCGGTGATCTTCCCGATCAGCCCGAACTCCCCGATCCCGGACACCCCGACACCACCGCGGGCGTTCCGCCCGTGTTGTCCGGCCCCGCCGTGCTCGCTCACCGCTGCTCCTTGACCACCGATAGGGATCAGACCTGGTCCGTAAGGTAGTTTCACCCTTCGGGCCGCTCCCGGGCGGCGACGGACGGAGGTCGAGTCGTGGTACAGGCGTACATCCTCATCCAGACCGAGGTCGGCCGCGCACGTGACGTGGCGGGTCTCATCGCGGACATCCCCGGCGTGGTACGCGTCGACGCCGTCACCGGGCCGTACGACGTGGTCGTCCTCACCGAGGCGAACACCGTCGACGAGCTCGGCAAACTCATCGTCAGCAAGGTGCAGATGGTGCCCGGCATCACCCGCACCCTCACGTGTTCGGTGGTGCGGCTGTAAGTGGACGAGATGACGACCTCCTCCTCGGCTCTGGACGACGGCGGGGCGCGCGACGCGGCCGACGGGACGTCCGAGCCGGCTGACGGTAACCGCGAGTCGACCGATCCCGCCGCCGCCGCGCCGGCCGGCCGTGATCGGACCATGCGTGGCGCGGCCCTGCTGGCCACGTTGATCGCGCTGCCGATCACGCTGCTGGTGGCCGTGCTGGCCTTCAGCAAGCTCAGCCCGGACGCGCCGGCCGCCGCGCCGACGCCCTCCGCGACCACCGCCCGGGTGCAGTCCACCACCCCGGTGGAGATGGCCGCCCCGGCGCTGGCCGCCCGCCCGGCCACCGTCTGCCGGGCCCTGCTCTCGCAGCTTCCGGCGAGCATCCGCGACCTGGCCCAGCGGCCCGTGACCGCCGGCCCGGAGCAGAACGCCGCCTACGGCGACCCCGCGCTCACCGTGGCCTGCGGCGGCACCGAGCCGACCTTTCCCAGCACCGACGAGGTCTGGACGGTCAACCGGGTCTGTTGGCACCTGACCGATCAGGCCGACGCGGCGGTCCTCTCCACCGTCGACCGGGAGACGCTGATCACCGTGCGCGTCCCGCGCTCGTACGAGCAGCCGTTGCAGTGGTTGCCGACGATCTCCAGCACGATCGTGGCGAGCGTGCCCTCCGGCGGCACGATCCCGTCCGGCTGCCAGCGCTGAACCCGAACCGACTCCGCCCACGCCGGTCAGCCGGCGCGGGCGGGGTTCGGACGGCTCAGTGCAGGCCGACGCCGCGCCGCTGGGCGGTACGGATCAGCCGGTTGACCAGCTTCGGGTACTCCAGGCCGGAGGCCGCCCACATCCGCGGGAACATCGACGTCGGGGTGAAGCCGGGCATCGTGTTGATCTCGTTGAGGTAGACGTCCAGCTCGGGAGTGACGAAGAAGTCGGCCCGGGCGAGACCGGCGCAGTCCAGCGCGGTGAACGCGCGGACCGCGTACTCCTGCACCTGGCGGGTCACCTTCTCCGGCAGGTCGGCCGGAATGTCGTACTCGCAGGAGTCGTCGAGGTACTTCGCCTCGAAGTCGTAGAAGTCGTGGTCGGCGACGACCCGCACCTCGGCCAGCACGGACGCCTCGGGCGTACCACCGGCCTCGCCCTCCAGCACACCGCACTCGATCTCGCGGCCGACGATCGCGGCCTCGATGATGACCTTCGGATCGAACTGCCGGGCGGCGGCGACCGCCGCGTCAAGCTCGGCCCAGTCGGTGACCTTGCTGACGCCGAACGACGAACCGGCCCGGGACGGCTTGACGAAGACCGGCAGGCCGAGCCGCTCCTTGTCCTGCTCGCTGAGTGTCATGCCGTTGCGCAGCACGGCGTACGTGCCGACCGGGATGCCCTCGACGGCACAGAGCTTCTTGGTGAACTCCTTGTCCATGGCGGCCGCGGAGGCGAACACGTTCGCCCCGACGTAGGGGATGCCGGCCATCTCCAGCATGCCCTGGATCGTGCCGTCCTCGCCGTAGGTGCCGTGCAGCACCGGGAAGACCACGTCCACGTCGGCCAGCGCCCGCGGGCCCTCGGTCGGGTCGAGCACCATCAGTCCGTTACCGGTGGGGTCGGCGCGCAGCACGATGTCGTCACCCGAGTCGGCGGTGATCTCCGGCAGCTGACGGGCGTTGATCGCGAGCTGGGCGGGGTCTCCGTTGGTCAGCACCCACTGGCCGGCCCGGGTGATGCCCACCGGCACCACCTCGAACTCGTCCGGGTCGAGTGCGCCGAACACGCTGCCGGCGCTGACGCAGGAGATGCCGTGCTCCGGGCTGCGTCCGCCGAAGACGATCGCCACGCGGGTCTTGCCTGGGGTGGTCACTCCGGTCACCTCTTCGTACGCGACTGCGGCTGGTCGTGCTCGCCGATGGCGCTCACCCGGTTGACCTTACTGTGCGTGGCCGCGAGGCGAGGCGATACCCGGCGAGCCACGGGACGACACGGCAAACAGTCAGGAGAGGATATACGGTGCGTAATCGGACGGTGGCAGTGTCACGGACCGCCGACCTGGGGCTGTTCAGTCTCGGGAGTGCCGACGGCCGACCGCGATCACCTTCACCCGCTGCCGGCCGGCCCGCACCATGCCCAGCGCCATGAACGCTCCGGCGATGCGGTCGGCGGCCTCCCGGCTGCTGGCCCCGACGACCTGCCGGCGCCGTTCCGGCGCGACCCGCTCGTTGCGGTTGACGCCCTCGACGGGGCGCACGTCGGTGAGCACCACGAGGAAGCGGGTCATCGCACTCCGCCCGAGGGTACGGCGGGGGGCTCCGGGCGGGTTCGCACGTCGTCTCCTTCCGGCGGGCCGGGGAATGGAGGGGCGGCACGCGACGATCGGGTACGGGGGAGAAACCCGATCGCCGCGCGCCCCATCCCCTCCGGTCGCTCACCACCACCGTCGCCACGACAACCGGCGGTGAGGACGCCATAACAGATTGACACGTGTATAGGCGTGAATGCAACTCCCATAGACGTTCTCTCATGCAGACGTTCCCGCAAATGTATGCGACCATCGATGCATGGCCCCCAAGACCGCCCGCGCCCGCCGGCTCGGCATCGCCCTGCGCCACCACCGGGAAGCCGCCGGGCTGACGCTGGAGACCGCGGCGGACGAGATCAACAGCACCCGCAGCACCCTCTCCCGCTACGAGAACGCCCAGACCCTGATCAGCCCCGCCACCGTGCGCGCCCTGCTCACGTCGTACGGGGTGAGTGCCGAGGAGGTGGCCGCGGCGGTGCAGCTCGCCAAGGACGCCCGCAAGCCCGGCTGGTGGGTGTCGTACTCCTACCTGCTGGATCCGCGCACCATCGACTTCATCGCACTGGAGGCCGAGGCGACCGCCATCGCCAACTTCGAACCCTCGGTGGTGCCCGGCCTGTTGCAGACCGCTGACTACATCCGTGGCGTCATGCGAGGCGGGCCGCACACCCTCGGCGACGACCTGGTGGAGCAGCGGGTCAAGATCCGGCTCGACCGACAACAGCGGCTCACCGCCGACCAGCCGCCCATCCTCGACGCGATCATCGACGAGGGCGCGCTGCTACGGCCGGTCGGTGACCAGTCGGTGATGAACGGGCAATTACGGCACCTGGTCAAGATGGCCGAGTTGCCGAACATCAGCGTCCAGGTGATCCCACTCTCCGCCGGCTACCACCGGGGCACCCGGGGTTCCCTGCACATCCTCGAGTTCGCCGACCCGGAGGACCCGATCATCGCGTCGGTGGAGACCGTCGCGGGTCAGATGATCCTCGACCGCGCCGGCGAGACGCGTACCTGCACCAAGATCATGGAGCATCTCCGAAGCGTGGCGCTCAGCCCGGCGGACAGCCGCGAGATGCTCCTGTCAGTCCTGAAGGGACGGTAGGACCGATGACCCCGATGATCACAGCGGCCTTGGCCGCGGCGCGCTGGCGCAAGAGCAGCCGCAGCGGCGACGAAGGCGCCTGCGTGGAGGTGGCCGCGATCCCGCGGCTCATTGCCGTGCGCGACTCCAAGGACCCGGCCGGCCCGGCCCTGCTGTTCCCGACGGCGGCCTGGGCCGCCTTCGCCCAGGCCCCACCGCAGCGCTGACCAGAGGTGCCGCCTGGGCCGCCATCGTCCAGGCGGCACCGCAGCGCTGACCAGAGGTGCCTGAGCCGGTGCGGGCCGAGGCCCGCGCCGGTTCAGGCAACCAGCGGGCGGGGCTCCGGAGTGGCGCGTAGCGCCTCCAGCGCGGCGATCGCGACGCCTCGGGCACCGGCCATGTCCCGATCCGGCACCAGGGCGAAGGTGGCCACCGCCGCCTGCTCCTCGCGGAGCACCGTGTGCTCGCGGACCGTCGCCAGGAACCAGTCGCGGAACTCCGGTGCCGCCTCCACCACTCCGCCGCCGACGAAGTACGCGCGCGGGTCGCTGAAGTTCGCGGCGACGGTGAACAGCCGCCCCAGCGCCATCGCCTGCTGGGTGAAGAGGTCCCGCGCGAGGGCGTCCTCGCGCTCGCCGTACCCCCGGACCAGCTTTGCCGCCCGGGCCACCGGCTCGGCGGCGAGCGGGTGGTCGGGGTACCGGGTCAGCCAGTACGGCAGCAGGTTGCGTTCGATGCCGGTCAGCGAGGCGATGCTCTCGACATCTCCGGTGAATCCGCAGGCGCAGGTGGGCTCCGGCTGACCCGGGCCGAGCAACCCGCTCAGCGGGATGTGCACGTGGCCCAGCTCCCCCGCCATGCCGGCCGCACCGGCGATCACCCGACCGCTCTCGACCACACCGCCACCCAGGCCGGTGCCGACGATCGCGGACACCGACGAGCGGCTCATCGCGTCGGCGCCGAAGTAGACGTGGTGGGCGTAGAGCGCTGCCGCGTTGCCGTCGTTGTGATAGATCACCGGAAGCCCGAGCCGTCGCTCCAGCGCCCCTCGCACGTCGAAGCCTCGCCAGGCCGGCTGAGAGAAGTTGGTGGAGCCCCGCGACGAGATGACGCCATCGGCGCTGGCCGGGCCGGGCGTGTCCAGCCCGACCGCCTGGACCAGGTCACGCGGCACGCCGGTCTGCGCCAGGGCGCCGTCCAACGCCTGGGCCAACGCCTCGATCGCCGCTTCCGGCCCGGCCCGCACCTCGCTGGGGATCTCCAACAGCCCGTCCACCAGGAAACGGCCGTCCACCGTCAGCACTGTGGCGTTGTTGCTGGTGCCGCCGTTGTCCAACCCGACGACCACCGGCACCCCTGCGCTGCCCACCGAAACCGCCTCCCGCCGTCATGAGTGTGAGCCGAGGCTAGTGCCAACCCCTCTCCCCCGCCATGCCCGGGCGGCCCCGCCAGCCGCACCCCGACCGGAAACCGGACAGCCCACCCGAGTCGATCAAGGAGGTGTGGTGGGGGACAAATAACGCAGAGTTGAACCAACCAGGCACCACAACTCCATGATCGACGCGGGCCAGGGGGTCGGGTCAGGGGTACGGGGTTCCGGGGGTACGGGGTACGGGGTGCGGGTCAGGCGGGGCGACGGGCGGTCAGGGCGGTGGCGTCCAGGTCCTCGTCGTGGTGGACGGTGGGGATCAGGCCGGCTTCGCCGAACGCGTCGCAGAGGGCTTCGATCTGGGTGGTGCCGGCTTCCACCACCAGGTGGCCGCCGGGGGCGAGCCAACCAGCCGCGTCGACACCTACCCGACGTAACACGGAGAGCCCGTCCGGGCCGCCGTCGAGCGCCACCGGGGCCTCGTGCAGCCGTGCCTCCGGCGGCATCAGCGCGACCGCGTCGGTCGGCACGTACGGGGCGTTGGCGACCACCAGGTCCAGCCGACCCCGCCACCGCTCGGGCAGCGGCGCGAAGAGGTCACCCTCGTACACCTCGACGTCCAACCCGGCGACGTTGCGACGCGCACACGCCACGGCCGCCGGGTCGATGTCGGCGGCGGCCAGCCAGCGCGGCGCGAGCCGGTGCGCCAGCGCGACGGTGGTGGCCCCGGAGCCGCAGCACAGGTCGACCACTGCCGGCGCCGCGCCGGTCAACTCGGCAGCCATCTCGACCAGCAGCGCGGTCCGGGCCCGGGGCACGAAGACGCCCTCGTCGACGGCTATCCGCAGGCCACAGAACTCCGCCCAGCCGAGCAGGTACTCCAACGGTTCGCCCGCCACCCGACGGTCGGTCAGGTCGGCCAACACCGCCGGGCTGCGCGCGGCGGCCAGCAGCAACTCGGCCTCGTCCTCGGCGTAGACGCAACCGGCGGCCCGCAACCGACTCACGAGAGCGGCCCGCTCGGCGGGGGAAGGAGACGTCAAACCGGTCCGGCCACATCGAGCGCGGCGGCGATGTCCGCCACCAGGTCCGCGGTGTCCTCCGCGCCACAGGAGAGCCGGACGAAGCCGGGAGCGGTGTCGTCGCCCCACTGCGCCCGCCGGTCCGCCGTGGTGTGCAGGCCACCGAAGGAGGTCGCCGCCGCCACCAGCCGGGCGGCCTCGACGAATCGGCCCACCCGGTCGGCGTCGCCCAGGTCGAACGAGAGCACCCCCGGTATCCGGCGCATCTGCGCCGAGGCCACCGGGTACGCCGGGTCGTCCGGCCGCCCCGGCCACCGCAGGCCTGTCACGTCCGACCGGTTGGCGAGCAGGTCGACGACCGCGGCGGCGTTCGCGCTCTGCCGCGCCAACCGCAGGTCGAGAGTGGCCAGTGACCGGTGGGCCAGCCAGGCGTCGAACGCGCCCGGAACCGCCCCCGTGGTGGTACGCCAGGTCGTCACCGCGTCGATCAGCTCGGTGGACCGGCTGGCCAGATAGCCCAGCAGCAGGTCGGAGTGGCCGGTGAGCGCCTTCGTCCCGGAGGCGACCACCAGGTCGGCACCGAGATCCAGCGGACGCTGTCCGAGCGGCGTGGCGGTGGTGTTGTCCACCGCGAGCAGCGCGCCGGCGGCGTGCGCCCGCTCGGCCAGGGCCGCCACGTCGACCACGTCGAGGCCCGGGTTGGCGGGCGTCTCCACCAGCACCAGCCGGACACCCTCGAACGACGGGTACGGCCCGACGGTCGGCGCGAACAGCACCCGGACGCCGATCGCCTCCAGCACACCGGTGGCGAACGCCCGGACCGGGAAGTATCCGTCGGTGGGAAGCACCACCGTGTCCCCCGGCCGCAGCAGGGTGAGCAGCAGGCCGGTGATGGCCGCCTGACCGGTCGCGAAGACCCGGCAGTCACCGCCCTCCAGCTCGCCCACCGCCACCTCCAACAGCCGGCGGGTCGGGTTGTCAGGGCGGCCGTAGCCGTTCGGTGACGTGCCCTGACCCTCGAACGGGTCGAGGTGGTACGGCGCGGCGAAGACCGGCCCGGGGAGGAACGGGTCCCCCGGCGCCGGCTCGGGCAGGCCAGCGCGTACGCAGCGGGTGCCGTCCCCCCACTCGCTCATCGGGTTCCTCACTCGTACGACTCGGGTTTGGCGGTGCGGCTCATCAGGGTCTCCACGGCGAGCCGCGGGTCCATCCCCTCGTGGCAGATCCGCTCGACATGCTCGGTGATCGGCATCTCCACGCCGTGCGCCCGGGCCAGGTCGCGGATCGCCAGGCAACTCTTCACGCCCTCGGCGGTCTGCCGGGTGGCGGTCTGGGCCTGCTCCAGCGTCTCACCCCGGCCCAGATGCTCGCCGAAGGTGCGGTTGCGGGCCAGCGGGGACGAGCAGGACGCGACCAGGTCGCCCATGCCGGCGAGGCCGGCGAAGGTGATCGGGTCCGCGCCGAGCGCCACGCCCAGTCGGGCCGTCTCGGCCAGCCCACGGGTCATCAGCATGGCCCGGGTGTTGTCGCCGAAGCCCATCGCGGTGGCGATGCCGTACGACAGGGCGATCACGTTCTTGACCGCCCCGCCCAGCTCACAGCCGATCACGTCGTCGTTCGTGTAGGGGCGTAGGTACGTCGTCCGGATCGACGACTGGACGAGCGTGGCGCGGGCGCTGTTCGTTCCGGCGACCACTGTCGCGGCGGGCTGCTCGGCGGCGATCTCCGGGGCCAGGTTCGGGCCGGACACGACGACCACCCGGTCCGCGGCGACCCCGGCGGTCTCCACGATGACCTCGCTCATCCGCTTGGTGGTGCCCAGCTCGATGCCCTTCATCAGCGACACCAGGGTGGAATCCGGGTGCAGGTGCCCGGCCCATTCGGCGAGGTTGCCGCGCAGGGTCTGCGACGGCACTGCCAACACCACCACCTCGGCCCCGGTGATCGCCTCGGCGGCGTCGGCGGTGGCCGTGACACGGGCCGGGAGCAGCAGGTCGGGCAGGTACTCCGGATTACGGCGCTCGGTCCGGATGCTCTCGGCGACGGGCGCCCGGCGGGCCCACACCGTCACGTCCCGCCCCGCGTCCGCGAGGATCTTGGCGAACGCGGTGCCCCAGGAACCGGCACCGAGCACCGCGACATGACCGCTCATGCCACCGCTCCGCTTCGCTGCGCGGCGGCCTGAAGGGCACCACTGAGCCCGATGATTCGCTCGCTTCGCTCGCTCATGCCGCGTCGTCCCGCTGCTCGCGGCCGACGGACGGTCGGGCCGGCCGCTCCCACAGTGGCGGCGGGGTACCGCCACGGATCTCGGCGAGCATGTCCCGCAGCCGCAACATGATGGTGTCCGTCATCTCTTCGAGGGTGTCCCGGGTCGGCGGGGCGTCCACCCACCGGCTCAGGTCGATCGGCTCCCCGGCGGCAACGGTCACCGGGATCCGGGGGCGCAGGCTGACACGGGTCGTCCGCGGGTCGAAGATCCGTTCCGGCCCCCACATCACCACCGGTACGACCGGGGCGCCGGTGGCCAGGGCCAGGCGGGCCGCACCGGTCTTGGCCTTCATCGGCCAGAGCTCCGGCTGTCGCGTGGTGGTGCCCTCAGGGTAGATCACGACCGCGCCGCCCTCGTCGAGCGCGGCGACCAGTGCGTCCAGCGAGCGGACGGCGTCCACGCTGCCCCGCTCCACCGGGATCTGCCGGCACCGGTGCAGGATCCAGCCGACGACCGGCACCCGGAACACGCTGGCCTTGCCCAGGTACTGCGGCCAGCGCCCGGAGTCGTAGATGAAGTGCGCGGACACCAGCGGGTCGGCGTGGGAGATGTGGTTCGCCACGATGATCACGCCGCCGTTGCCGTGGAGATGTTCCTGACCACGCCAGGTACGCCGGGTCCAGACGGTCATCACCGGCTTCACCAGCCACACGGCGAACCGTTGCCAGAACCCCAGGCTCCGCCGTGCCACTGTGCCTCCTCGTCGCGCCCCAACCGCCGCGAAATCCCGCCCGCGACGCCCGCAGCGGAAATCATGCCTGCTCGCCCCCGGTACGGCCAGCGAGGGGCCCGCCGTACGGCTGGCAGGATTGCGGACGTGACTCAGCCGAGGTGGGCCGTGGTGGTGCCGGTGAAGCGGCTGGCCGTGGGCAAGAGCCGGCTGCGGGGCGCGCTGGCCGGCGTACCGCATGAGGAGTTGGCACTGGCCCTGGCGGCCGACACGCTCCGCGCGGTGCTGGCCTGCCCGGCGGTCGCCGAGGCTCTGGTGGTGACCGACGACGCCCGGGTGGCGGCGGCGGCGCGGGCCGCCGGCGCGGGGGTGCTGCCGGACGAACCGGACGCCGGCCTGAACGCCGCGTTCCGGCACGGGGCGGCCGCTGCCGCCGCCGGGTGGGTGGCCGGGATCACCGCTGATGTGCCGGCGCTGCGCCCGGCCGAGCTGGCCGGCGCGCTGCTCGCGGCGCAGAACGGTCGACCCGGGGTACGCCGGTTCCTGCCGGACGCGCCCGGCGGGGGCACGGTGCTGCTCACCGCGGGGCCGGGTGTGCCGCTGGATCCGCGTTTCGGGGTGGGGTCGGCGGTAGCGCACGCGGCGAGCGGGGCGCTGCCGCTCGACGGCGACTGGCCCAGCCTGCGCCGGGACGTGGACACCGCCGCGGACCTGACCGCCGCCGCCCGGCTCGGGCTGGGGCCGCGCACTGCCGCGTTGGTGGCCGCCGGTCGCCCGGCCCGCGCCGCAGGCTGAGCCGCCCGGTGGGCCGAGCCCGCGCCACAGGCCGAACCGCCCGGTGTACGGTGCCAGCATGCAGGGCACGGTGGCCAGCTACGACGCGGCGACGCGCAGCGGTGTCCTGCTGCTCGACGACGGCACCGAGATGCGTTTTCCCGCCCGGGCCTTCGACGCCTCCGGGCTGCGGCTTCTCCGGCTCGGGCAGCGGGTCCGCATCGACACGGATCCCGACGGCGAGGTTGTCCGGGTGACATTGCCGACGATGATCTGAGCCGGCGAGCCCAAGTTCATTTTGCGTTTACCGTAATCGGGTGATTATGAGCGGGTGAGCACCCCTCGCGAGCAACCGGCCCGCCCGCCCGCCACCGACCTCCGCAACGGCTCCCGTACGCGCGGCACCGATGGGCGCTTCCGCCCGTCCCGCGCCGAACGTGCCGGTGCCGCCCGCGCCGACACGCTCGCCGACGATCCCGGAGCCGCCTCCTCCGGGCTGGACGAGGTCATCGACCCCGCCCCGAAGGTCGAAGCGGACAGCCCCGCCGCCGGTGGCGTCCACCAGGTCCTGCCCGACGACCTGCCGACCCGTGCCGCGCCTGAGGACGACGACGAGGCCGCAGCGCCCCCGCCGCTGCCCGAGGACCGGTTCCTCAACCGGGAGCTGTCCTGGCTCGACTTCAACGCCCGGGTCCTCACCCTGGCCGAGGACCAGCGCACCCCGCTGCTGGAGCGGGCCAAGTTCCTGGCCATCTTCGCCAGCAATCTCGACGAGTTCTACATGGTGCGCATCGCCGGTCTGAAGCGGCGGCTCTCCGCCGGCCTCCCGGTGCGCGGCGGGGACCGGCTGCCCCTGCGTACGCAGTTGGAGCTGATCGCCGAGCGGACCGCGGCGCTGGGCGCCCGGCACGCCGCCTGCTTCGTCGACGACGTGCTGCCCAAGCTGGCCGACGAGGGCATCCGCATCCTGCGCTGGGGCGAGCTGGGCGACGGCGAGCGGGAGCGGCTGCGCACCTACTTCCGGGAACACATCTTTCCGGTACTGACCCCGCTCGCGGTGGACCCGGCGCACCCGTTCCCGTACATCTCGGGGCGGTCGCTGAACCTGGCGGTGGCGGTCCGTGACCCCGACGGCGGTTCCGAGCTGTTCGCCCGGGTGAAGGTGCCCAACAACGTCCCCCGTTTCGTCCGGGTGGACCGGGACCAGCCGGGCGTCCGGATGTTGCCGGTGGAGGACCTCATCTCGGTGCACCTGGGGCAGCTGTTCAGCGGCATGCAGGTGGTCGAGTGCCACCTGTTCCGGGTCACCCGCAACGCCGAGGTGGAGGTCGACGAGGACCGCGACGAGGACCTGCTCCAGGCCCTTGAGCGGGAGCTGGCCCGACGGCGGTTCGGTCCCCCGGTCCGGCTGGAGGTCGCCGCGTCCATCTCCGACCACATGCTGGAGCTGCTCGTCCGCGAACTGGACATGGACGACCAGGACGTGCTCCGGGTGCCCGGCCTGCTGGACCTGTCCGCGCTGTGGCAGGTCTACGGCGAGGCGGACCGGCCGGACCTGAAGGACCCGCCGTTCGTGCCGGCAACCCATCCCCGGCTCGCCGAGGGCGAGGTGCCGCGCAGCGTCTTCTCCACCCTGCGCGACGGGGACATCCTGGTGCACCACCCGTACCACTCGTTCGCCACCAGCGTGCAGCGCTTCATCGAGCAGGCCGCCGCCGACCCGAACGTGCTGGCCATCAAGCAGACCCTCTACCGGACCAGCGGCGACTCGCCAATCGTCGACGCGCTCGTCGACGCGGCCGCCGCCGGCAAGCAGGTGGTGGTGCTGGTGGAGGTGAAGGCCCGCTTCGACGAGGTGGCGAACATCGGCTGGGCCCGCACGCTGGAACGCGCCGGCTGCCACGTCGTCTACGGCCTGGTCGGCTTGAAGACGCACTGCAAGACCGCGCTGGTGGTCCGGCAGGAGGGCAACCAGATCCGTCGCTACTGCCACATCGGCACCGGCAACTATCACCCGAAGACGGCCCGACTGTACGAGGACTTCGGCATGCTCACCGCCGACCCGGAGATCGGCGCCGACCTCACCGATCTGTTCAACGTGCTCACCGGGTACAGCCGGCAGACCGCGTACCGGCGGTTGCTGGTGGCCCCGCAGGGCATCCGCAGCGGCCTCATCGAGCGGATCGAGCGGGAGATATCGCACGTCCGCCTGGGCATGCCCGGCCTGGTCCAGTTCAAGGTCAACTCCCTGGTCGACGAGGGGGTGACCGACGCGCTGTACCGCGCCTCCCAGGCCGGCGTCCACGTCGACCTGCTCATCCGCGGCATGTGCACGCTGCGCCCGGGGGTGCCGGGGCTGTCGGAGAACATCCGGGTCCGCTCGATCCTCGGCCGGTTCCTGGAACACTCCCGGGTCTTCCGGTTCGGCAACAACGGTGAGGCCGAGTTCTGGATGGGCTCGGCCGACCTCATGCACCGCAACCTGGACCGGCGGGTGGAGGCGCTGGTGCAGGTGAGCGACCCGATCGCCCGCGCCGAGTTGGACCAGGTGCTCACCGCCGCGATGAGCCCCGAAGTGGACGCGTTCGAGCTGGCCGGCGACGGGACCTGGACCCGGCGTACCGGCGATGACAACGCGGCCCGGGCCCATCTGCAGGAACTGCTGCTGCGCCGCGTCGGTGGCACGGCCAGCTGACCGCGCAGCGCATAGGCTGAGCTGATGGTCGAGGAGGAGCAGAAGTACGAGGTGGACGACGCCTACGTGCTGCCGGACCTGGCCGGTACGGCCCCGGCCGGCGGCCGGGTGCGGGCACTGCCACCGGTGACGCTTGTCGCCCGCTACCTCGACACCGTCGACCTGCGGCTGGCCCGGGCCGGTGCCTCGCTGCGCCACCGTAAGGGTGACGAGCTGCCCTGGACGGTGAAACTGCCGACCGGGACCCCGGGCGTCCGGCACGAGATCTCCCGCGCCGGGGCGAAGGGGCAGCCGCCGCCGGAGCTGGTGGAGTTGGTCACCGTCCTGCACCGGGGTGCGCCGCTGGCCCCGGTGACGGTGGTCCGCACGGTGCGGCACGCGTACGAGGTGTGTGACCGGGCCGGCACAGTCCTCGCCGAGGTGGTGGACGACCGGGTGACGGTGCTCGACGACTCCGGCACCACCACCGACACCTTCCGCGAGGTGGAGGTGGAGCTGAAGGCCGGCGACCGGGAACTGCTCGACCGGGTCGGCGGGGTGCTGCGCGGGGCCGGCGCCCAGGGCGGGTCGTTCACGCCGAAGCACGTACGGGCGCTGGGCGCGACCGCGCAGGCCGATCCGGATCTGGTCGCGCCGGCCGGGCTGACCGCCGAGCCGAACGCCGGTGACGTGGTGACCGAGTCGCTCCGCAAGGAGATCCGCCGGCTGTTGGCGCACGACCCGCTGGTCCGGCTGCGCGCCCCGGCAGCCGGTGGCGACACCGCGGTGCATCAGATGCGGGTGGCCTGCCGACGCCTGCGCAGTGACCTGCGCACCTTCAAACCGTTGTTGCGAAAGACCTGGTCCCGCCCGCTGCGCACCGAGCTGCGCTGGCTGGCCGACGTGCTCGGCGCGGCCCGCGACGCCGAGGTGCTGCGCGCGCGGCTGCGCCGTACCGCCGACGCCGATCCGCTGAGCCCGCTCGACCGGGGCGCTGTGGACCGGCTCGACGAGGTGCTCGCCGAACGGCAGCGGCAGGCGCTCACCGCCATCGACGAGATGCTGCGCTCCGCGCGCTACCTGGCCCTGGTGGACTCCCTGGTGCTGGCCGCCCGCGCGCCCCGGTTCACCCGAGGGGCGGCAGCGCCCGCCGCGCAGGTGCTACCCGCGCTGGTGGCCCGCCCCTGGCGGCGGTTGACCGGGCCGGACGGCGTCGGCGGGCTCGACGCGCAGTCGCCGGACGACCGCTGGCACGCCGTCCGCAAGGAGGGCAAGCAGACCCGGTACGCGGTCAACGCGGTGGCCCCGACGGTCGGCAAGGGCGCGCGGCGGCTGTCCCGCGCACTCGCCCAGGTGCAGGACGTGCTCGGCGAGCACCAGGACGCCGCGGTGGCGGCGGACACCTGGTTGGAGATCGCCGCCGAGCGACCGGGCGACCACGAGCTGGCTGTCACCGCCGGGCGGCTGGCCGAGCGGGAACGCCAGTCGGTACGCCGGACGCGGGGTCTCCTCCCGGCTGCCTGGCACCGGGCCACCCGGCGACGGCGCACCAGTTGGCTGCCGTGACGGGCATCCGGGCAGCGGGCGGGGTGGCCTGGCGGCCGACCGACGACGGCGTACGCGTCTGCGTGGTGCACCGTCCCCGTTACGGCGACTGGACGCTGCCGAAGGGCAAGCTGGAGCCGGGCGAGCACGCGCTGGCCGCAGCGGTCCGTGAGGTGGCCGAGGAGGCCGACGTGCGGGGCGTGCCGCAGGTGCGGCTGCCGTCGGTGCGCTACCGCAGCGAGGGGCAACCCAAGCTCGTCGACTACTGGTCGATGCTCGCGGTGGCCAGCGGCGGTTTCCAACCGGACACCGAGGTGGACGACATCCGCTGGCTCGCGGTGGACGACGCCATCCGGTTGGTCAGTTACCCGCACGACGCCGAGGTGTTGGCGGCGTTCGCCGCGCTGCCGTCGGTGACGGCGACTGTCGCGCTGGTCCGGCACGCGCACGCCGGTAAGCGGGCCACCTGGTCCGGCCCGGACGTCGGGCGACCCCTGGACGCCGAGGGGTGGGCCCAGGCGAGCACGCTGGCCGGGCTGATCGCCCTGATCCGGCCGGCCCGGCTGGTGTCGGCGTCGCCGCGACGGTGCGTGCAGACACTCGATCCGGTCGCCGCGTTGCTCGATCTGCCGATCGAGGTCTGTGGCGACCTGGACGAGCCGCAACCCGGCCAGCAGGGCGACGAGCAGATCCTGCACACCGCCGCCCGGCTGCTGGAGTTGGCCGGCACCGGTGGGCAGTCGGCGGTGTGCAGTCAGGGCAAGGTCCTGCCGGGCGCCCTGGAGCGGCTGACCGGCCGCACCGATGAGGACTTCACCACGCCGAAGGGCGGAGGTTGGCTGCTCTCCTTCGCCGCCGACCGGCTGTTGGCCGCCGATCGCCTGTAGGGCCGGCCTTCGTCAGCGGGGCGGCAGGGTCACTGTCACCGCGACCGGCAGGTGGTCGCTGGCGGTGCTGCGCGGCGCGACCGGATCGCCGGGGGTCAGGCCGGGCGAGACGAAGATGTGGTCGATCTGCTGGCGCGGGTCGTCCGCCGGGCTGGTCGCCAGTGGTCGGGCGGCGGCCAACGCGTCGACCAGGCCGGCCCTGGTGAACTCCACGAACGCCTCGTCGCCCGGTTCGGTGTTCAGGTCACCGGCCACCACCAACGGCAGACCGGCCGCGTACCGGGTGGCGAAGTCGGCGACCGCGCGGGCCTGGACCACCGGGCCCTTGCCGGGTGGTGGTTGCAGGTGGGTGCTGACAACGGCGGTACGGACACCGTCGCTGAGATCGAGCGTGACGGCGAGGGCCTGCGCGCCGGTGGGCGCGCCGACGGCGGCCAACGGCAGGGTCCGCGGATCGTCCACCGGCCAACGGCTGAGCACCGCGTCGCCCCAGACCGGGTCGGCTGCCGGCCCGAAGACGTACGGCATACCGAGCCGGTCGGCCAGCAGGTCCAGGGTGTCGTGCCCGCCGTTGAGCAGCCACGCCCGGTCCACCTCGCTGAGCAGCACCACGTCGGGCCGTTGCCGCTCGACCACCTCGGCGAGACCGGCCAGGTCGAACCGGCCGTCCAGCCCGAACCCCATCCGGATGTTGTACGCCACCACTGTCAACCGTTCCGGCGGGCCGTCCCGGTTGCTGGCCACCGGCACCTCGTCGGCGAGCACCGGTGCCAGCAGGGCCAGCGCGGTGACCGCGGCGGCGGCCCGGAGCGGCGGAAACGGCCCGGGAAGCCGGTCGACGACGGGGCGGGCGGTGAACGCCACGGCGGCGATCAGCACAGCCACCACCACCGGCACCGCCGCGTTCGGGTAGCCGAGGTCGTAGGCCGAGTAGTAACCGACCGCCCCCAGCGCGAAGACGAGCATCCCGGCGGCCACCGCGTACCCCCGCCGGGCGGCGCTGGTGCCGGCGCTCGCGGTGTCGGCGGCGGGCTGGCGGGTCTCGTCGGTCAGCGCGAGGCAGGCACCGAGGCCGACCGCGGCGAGGAGGATGGCCGGCAGGAGCAGGTCGCCCCGGTCGAGGGCGAACAGCACCGCGCCGCCGAGCAGCGCCACCGGGCCGTACGCCCGGCCCCACCCACGCGGCGGCCCTGTCAACGCGGCGCAGAGGAACCCGGCGACCGCCACCGGCACCGGCGCCAGGCCGAACAGTGGCGAACGAGCCACCCCGTCTCCAGCGACCAGGTACGACATTCCGGTTCGGGCCAGCGCCGGGGAGAGCGCCACCATCCCGGCCAGCAGCAGCGCCGGCCCGGCCAGCAGCCAGGCCCGGCCACCACCAGGGCCGGCAGGGGCCTCAGCGGGGCCGACAGGGGCGTCAGCGGGGGCGTTACCCGCACCGCCGCGCTGGCCGGGTTGCGCCGTGCCGACCAGGAACACCGCCACCGCGACGGCGCTGAGCAGCCAGGCCACCCAGTCACCCCGCCAGACCAGGTCGACGGTGTCCAGCACCGCGTGCACTGCCGCGTTGACAGCGAACCCCAACGCCAGCCCCGGGACCGGGCGGTCGGTGTCGGCCGCGACGCCGACCAGCCAGACCAACCCGGCGAGCAGACCGGCGGTGGCCAACCAGAGCTGCGTACGCCCGCCAGGAGCGGCCGTGAGCGCGAGCCGGGCGACGGCGAGCGCGACGGCGGCGACGACAGTGACCGGGCGGGCTCCGACCCGGCGGACCACGGCGGGTGCGCCCATCGCGAGCACGAACCAGCCGAGGGCGAACGCCCCCATCAGCTCGGCCGGGGTGGACGCTGCCTGACCGAAGATGGTGATGATGCCGGGCAGCCAGACCCGCAGCACGTCGATGAGGAGGAGCACGCCCAGCGCGAGCGTGCCGGTGGTGAGCTGTCGGTAGCGCACCGGCGCCCCATTTCCCGTCGACGGGCCGGCCCAGGGGTGGCCGGCACGGCGATTCTGCGCGAGCGGGCCAACCCGGTCAACGGTCCCCGTACGCCGAAAAAGTCGTCCTGGTACGCCGAAAGGGCGCCCACCCACTGGTGGACGCCCTCGCGGTACCTCTCGGTCAGCGCTTGCTGGCCGCCTTCTTGGCCGGAGCCTTCTTCGCCGGCGCCTTCTTGGCCGCCGTGCTCTTGCTCGCCGCCGCGGTGGTCTTCTTCGCCGCGGTCGACCGGGTCGCGGCGGTGGTCTTCTTCGCCGCGGTGGTCTTCTTGCTGGCGGCCGTCTTGGTCGCCGTGGTGGTCTTGCTCGCCTTGGCCGGGGCGGTCTTCTTGCTGGCGACCGTCTTGGTCGCCGTGGCGGTCTTGCTCGCCTTGGCCGGGGCGGTCTTCTTGCTGGCCGCCTTCGCCGTGGTCGCCTTGGTGCCCGCCGCCTTGGCGGTAGCCGCCTTGGTGCCGGTCGCCTTCGTGCCCGCCGCCTTGGCCGTGGCGGTGCTGGTGGCGGTCTTCTTCGTCGCCGCCGCGGCCTTCGGCACCTTGCCGCTGGCCACCATTTCCTTGAACCCGGCGCCGGGGCGGAAGGTCGGGACTGACGTCTTCTTGACCTTCACCGCCTCGCCGGTACGCGGGTTGCGCGCTGTTCGCGCGCCACGCACACGCTTTTCGAATGCTCCGAATCCGGTGATCGCCACCTTCTCGCCCTTGGTGACCGCCGCCTGGACCTCGGTGAGGACCGCGTCGAGCGCGGCCGTCGCCATCTTCCGGTCCCCCAGGCGAACGGCGAGCGCCTCGATGAGCTCGGCCTTGTTCACGACTTCCTCCCGATTGTGCAACTGACTCGTCGCGAGCCATTCTGCGCGCACGGTATGCCCTGTGCTGCCGGGACACAAACATTCGGTAGAAAAAAGCCCTTGTGTCGTAACGGATTCACCCCCACCGGATGGACCGATGGGGGTGAAATCCGCTGCGCGGGCGGCCTAACGGCTATGCCACGGAGGGCAGGAAGGGCAGTCGGCGCGCCTCGTAGGAGTCGATGTCGGCGGCGTGGCGGAGGGTGAGTCCAATGTCGTCGAGGCCCTCCAGGAGGCGCCAACGGCTGAAGTCGTCAAGCGGGAACGACCAGCTGGCGTCCCCCGCCCGGAGCTGGCGGGCGGTCAGGTCGACCGTCACCGCAGTGGTGGGATCCGCTTCGACCAGGTCCCACAACTCTTCGACGGCTTTCAATTCCAACTCGACCGGCAACAGACCTTCCTTGAGGGCGTTGCCGCGGAAGATGTCACCGAAGCGCGGGGCGACCACAGCACGGAAGCCCCAGTCCCGTAGCGCCCAGACGGCGTGTTCCCGGGAGGACCCCGTGCCGAACTCCGGACCGGCGATGAGGATCGACGCTCCGGAATAGTTTTCATCGTTGAGCACGAATGCCGGATCTTCCCGCCAGGCGCTGAACAGCCCGTCGGCGAAGCCCGTCCGGGTCACCCGCTTGAGGTACACGGCGGGGATGATCTGATCGGTGTCCACGTTGGACCGGCGCAACGGCACGGCGGTGCCGGTGTGGGTGGTGAACTTGTCCATCTCGTCGGTCCCTTCTACAGGTCGGCGGGGGCGGCCAGCCGGCCGACCACGGCGGTGGCGGCGGCCACCGGCGGGGAGACCAGGTGGGTGCGCCCGCCCCGGCCCTGACGGCCCTCGAAGTTGCGGTTCGAGGTGGAGGCGGAGCGCTCGCCCGGCTTCAGCGTGTCGGGGTTCATCCCCAGACACATGGAGCAGCCGGCGAACCGCCACTCCGCCCCGGCGTCGGCGAAGACCTTGTCCAGGCCCTCGGCCTCGGCGGCCTCGCGCACCGCGGCGGAGCCGGGCACCACGAGCATCCGGACGCCGTCGGCGACCCGGTGGCCACGCAGCACGTCGGCGGCGGCGCGCAGGTCCTCCAGGCGACCGTTGGTGCAGGACCCCACGAACACCACGTCGATCGGCAGCTCCCGAAGCGGGGTGCCGGGACGCAGGTCCATGTACTCCAGGGCGCGGCGTGCGGCGGCACGCTCCGAGTCGGTGACGAACTCCTCCGGATCCGGCACCGGCGCGCTCAGCGGCGCGCCCTGCCCCGGGTTGGTGCCCCAGGTGACGAACGGGGTGATCTGGCTGGCATCCAGGGTCACCTCGGCGTCGAAGCTCGCGCCCTCGTCGGTGGGCAGCGTCCGCCACCACGCCACCGCCGCGTCCCAGTCCGCGCCCTGCGGCGCGTTCGGTCGACCCTTGAGGTACGCGAAGGTGGTCTCGTCCGGCGCGATCATGCCGGCCTTGGCGCCCCACTCGATGGACATGTTGGCGATGGTCATTCGCCCTTCCATGGAGAGGGCGCGGATCGCCTCGCCGCGGTACTCGACGATGTGCCCGCGACCTCCACCGGTGCCGACCTGCGTGATCAGCGCGAGCACCAGGTCCTTGGCGGTCACGCCTGGCGCGAGCCGGCCGGTGACGTTCACGGCCATCGTCTTCGGCCGGCTCTGCGGCAGCGTCTGGGTGGCCAGCACGTGCTCCACCTCGCTGGTGCCGATGCCGAAGGCGAGCGCTCCGAAGGCGCCGTGGGTGGCGGTGTGCGAATCGCCACAGACGATCGTCATGCCCGGCTGGGCCGGCGGGGCTCGTTCTCCCGGTTATCTAGGCTCACTAGACT